>JAGWZD010000263.1 GCA_018968995.1 Bdellovibrionales bacterium | reverse complement strand
CATCAAGCATCTCGGAAAAAAGAAGCAAATCGGGGCGGCGCCGTTTCGAGAAAAAATTAAGTACTCTAAAAAGCCAAAGGTAATTGTCACCAGCACGCCATTGAGCGAGATCGTTCAGCTCTTCGTGGATTTTAAATATCGACGTCTACCCGTTGTGGATGAAAACAAAAAACTCGTTGGGGTGATCACTCGGCGTGACCTCATGCGAGTCTTTTTTTACAGGTCAAAACTTCCCTAAAAATGAAACTTAACCTTTCCCAGGATCGTGGCATTCAGCTTCTCTCAGCAACCGGTGCTGTAGAGTCCTCGGATGTTCGCGTGTTTGGGGCGGGCATGGGCAAGTTGATTCGAGATGGAAAAAATCAACTTGCCGTCGAGATGGATCAGGAAAATATTCCAGATGATCTCATTCGAGAGCTGATGACTCTAGATCTGGTAGCGCGAGAGTTATCGGGAAGATTAGTGGTGATTGCGCTACAGTCTGCATTGAAGACAAAGCTTGAAAACTTTGCTCGACCGATGAGCTTAGAGGTTTTTTCAGACCGTACCTCGGCACTCGATTTTTTTGAGAAAGTGAACTCTGCGCCGCTTGGCCCTATTTCGGGATCCCAGCCCGAACAGTCGGCGGAAGCGGCGAAAGAGGATGCTTTGACAGCAGCCCCGGCGACACCTTCTGCTCCAGCAACTGCGCCTTCGGGGCCGCCTCCAGAAGAGCAGATTAAGCAGCTAAAAGAAGATATTCGTCAGCGCGAACTCAAAGAACTCGGACAGCTTCGTGAGACCATCTCGCGTCTTGAAAATGAAAATAAAGCCCTTCTCGATCAATTTCGAACCTACTTCCGAGATAGGCGCACTCCACCCGACGAGCGAGCCTATCAGCAACGAATCACTGATCTTGAGGCTCGTATCGAAGAGCTGATGACTGAGATGGGCAAGGAGATGGCGAAGTGACCGTCGGCGGCCTATCGCCGCAGGGGTATGCTGAGAGGCTTCTGTCTGGAGACAGGCTGGCGTTGGCTCGGGTGATTTCAAAATTTGAAAATCGCGATGCTGAGTCTGCAGAAATTTTACGTTCAATTTTTCAGCATACAGGTAAGGCGAAAGTTTGGGGTATCACGGGTGCTCCGGGTGCGGGCAAGTCCACTTTAGTCGATCAGCTTGTGCGCGTGCTGCGAGCCCAGGGTCTCAAAGTAGCTGTCGTCGCAATTGATCCTTCGAGCCCTTTTACTGGCGGCGCGATTCTGGGTGATCGGGTTCGCATGCAAGATCATGCAAATGATCCGGGGGTTTTCATTCGCTCCCTGGGAACTCGAGGGAAGCTAGGCGGCCTGTCTCATGCCACGCTGGAGAGCGTGCTTGCTTTAGATGCAGCCTCGTTTGATGTGATTCTGGTTGAGACTGCGGGTGTGGGTCAGACCGAGTTAGAGATTTTAAGTCTCGCTCAGCTCGTAGTCGTGGTTTTAGTTCCCGAAAGTGGCGATTCGGTTCAGATGATGAAAGCTGGGCTTCTGGAAATCGCCGACCTCTTTGTCGTGAACAAATCCGATCGGCCTGATTCCGATCGCTTGGTGCACCACCTTCAGGGGGTTCTAGATCTTTCACCGGAAGAAAAGCGGCGACCCGAGATTCTTAAGACTCAGGCAAATGCCGGCAAGGGGGTTGAGGCCGTGGCGGATCAGCTCTCAGTCCTGTCTAGTTTAAATGGCGAGGAAAATCGTCGCCGGGGGATGGAGTTCCTGAAGCGAGAGGTTCTTCATATCCTGACTGAAAGGCTCAGTTTGAGTGTCCAACAGGCGTTTGAGACCTCCTCGGGCCAGGAGCTTCTCGCTCAGCTTGTGGCGAGAAAAATTGATCCAATTTCCGCCGCCAATATTTTGTCTGGCGGATAAAGACTGTAAATTTAGAACGTTACTCGTCAGAGCCTCCTCCGGGCGCCCGCACGCTTGCGTCAGGGCTATACCTGACAAAAAAAGTCTAAAGCGATTTGAATTCCTGACCGAACTGGTTGGTGTAAGCGAGCTGACCCAGATGAAAATCCGGGAGGGCTCGGCGGGGGTACAGCAAATCCTGCCAAAACAACCAGGACAGGGAGTGGCTAGAACCACGGGGTGTGGTCTGCGACTCGCTGGTACGAATGAGGAGTAGGGTATGGGTCTACGTGTAAATACGAACGTTCAATCGCTAGCTGCGCAGCGCAATTTGAACACAACCAGTTTGGCGCAGAAGGGTTCTTTGGAAAAATTGGCCTCGGGCACCCGCATTGTTCGCTCAGCGGATGATGCTGCTGGCTTGGCCATTTCTGAGAAAATGCGAGCGCAGGTTCGGTCGATTCGACAAGACACACGCAATGCGAACGATGGAATTTCGATGATTCAGACTGCTGAAGGCGGAATGAATGAAATCGGAAACATTTTGGTTCGATTTCGTGAACTATCGATTCAGGCTGCTTCAGACACGATCGGTGATACTGAGCGTGGTTTCATCGATAAAGAAGTGCAGCAGCTTCGCGGGGAAATCGACCGTATTTCTCAATCAACAGAGTTCAACGGCCTGAAGCTACTGGCAGGAGAAAGCTCTAAGCTTGAGATTCAAATTGGACAGGGCAACAACGCTGAGCAGGATCGATTCAGCTTTGATTTAGCGGATTCGAACGTGTCTTCGGGCCGATTGGGTGTGACCAGTCTCTCTGTTAAAGACAAAGAATCTGCTCAATCCAACTTGTCGGTGATCGATGGTGCGATTGAGACGCTATCGAGCAGTCGTGCGAACCTGGGCGCTATGCAGAACCGCCTGCAGAGCGTGGTAAATAACTTGGCTGTCTATGACGAGAATCTGTCTGCAGCACGCAGCCGGATCTACGATATCGACATGGCGAGTGAGACCGCTGAAATGGCGAAGAATAGCATTCTGACCCAAGCCGGTACCTCGGTCCTCAGTCAAGCCAACCAACATCCTATGCTCGCACTGAAGCTCATGGGCTGATTCACCCACGCTAGGGCCCTTGAGCTTCCCCTTTGCTTGGGGGCCCTAGTTGGGAATCTTTAAAAAACACCAGTCGGGAGGGAGCTGAGTAGGTGCTCCTTCCCGATATTCTTTCGAAGCCATAAAATTCATTTCATTCAATGACTTGCCCGCCATGACGGCTCGTCCGCGGATTCGATTGTTAAGATCCGACCAGATTTCTCAACTTTTTTCCTTCTCATTCCGATCGGTCTTTTGTGAGCAGGAAAGCGGGCCTCACCAGCCGCTTTCTGTGAGCGCACAACGTCTGTCGATTGCACCTTGCTGTTGCCGGAGACAGAACCTAGAAGGTTATCTCGCCGAACTCGGTCGGTTGGCCGTGGTTCGTCATTGCGACTTTCAACCCAGACGTTTCAACACAATCTCGGTCAGAGCGCTCGTCACGCTCTGAGTGAATGCGAGCCTATTGGCTTCACCAACAAGCATTGCTGTGCTTGCAGCCAGTAGTCTCATCCTAAACTCTAGGAGGCTGTACGTATGGGACTAAGAGTATCAACAAACATGGCGGCCATTTCGGCCAATCGCGTGCTCGGAAGGACAAACGATGCACAGAATAAATCTTTTCAAAGGTTGTCCTCCGGTTCACGGATCACCCAAGCGGG
>JAGWZD010000262.1 GCA_018968995.1 Bdellovibrionales bacterium | reverse complement strand
GGGCCCGCACTAACGTGTCTTGGTAGCACAGGGCCAACTGCGTGACGTCCATTTCACGCCAAACTTTTTCAACCGGCGGCTTTTTGTTCGGACGTGTGAACACATCCTCGCCGAGCTTAGGGAGTTCATTGAGCTCTTCGCCCGCACGGCGAAAGCTTTCTAGTAAACGAAGCTGCCGCAGGAGTTCTTCTTGAGAAAGCGGTGCGTCGTCGTTCTGAGCCTGAAGGGCATTGGGATCGGTTTCCTGAGGAAGTAGCGCCTTGCTCTTCCAATGAAGCAGCGTGGCAGCCATGACCAAGAAGTCGCTGGCGATGTCAAAATTGAGCTCCTGCATCAAGAGGACATAAGCCAGGTATTGGTCAGTGATCTTTCCAATAGAAACAGTAGAGATATCCAGCTCATGCGACTGAATCAGATAGAGCAGGAGATCCAGTGGACCTTCGAAGCTTTCAAGCCGGATCGTGATGGGTAGCCGGTGGGAAGCAATCGCCATGATGAGGGCATCATAACGAGTCGACTCGGGAAGGCAAGCGGCATAGTCGGTTTTTTGACAGAGTTTTTCAGGGGGGTTATAACGCGCACGGTCAATCTAGGCTCTGATGCCGCTCCTGGAGCGGAACTCAGCGAAGAAGCCCGATCCTATCATAACAGCGTTTGAGCGTCTGCGAGGCCCGTTCACGAGCCTTTTGGGCCCCTTGAGCAAGGACTTGCTCTAAGAACTGACGCTCTTGATAGAGCCGATCGGCTTCATTGCGGAGAGGCGAAACGGCCTGAACCACGAGTTCAGCGGTATCTCCTTTTAGATGTCCGTACTGTTTACCTGTGTAGGAGGTCACGATCTCGGCGATCGATTTTCCGGTGATTGCCGACTGTATGGTGAGGAGATTTTTTACCCCGGGCTTTGAGTCATCATCGGCAATTTCACTTCCTGAGTCGGTCACTGCTCGTTTGATCTTTTTACGGATCTGATCATCACTGTCCGAGAGAAAAACTGAGGCGTTTGGATCCGGATCAGATTTCGACATTTTGGCAGTGGGTTCTTGGAGGCTCATGATTTTTGCGCCCACAGGTGGGATCATCGGCTGGGGAACTTTGAAAAGATCCTCGCCATAGAGGTTGTTCATTCGAATCGCGAGATCCCTTGTCAGCTCGATGTGTTGTTTTTGATCTGCTCCTACCGGAACCAAGTCAGTGTCGTAGAGCAAAATATCGGATGCCATCAGCACCGGGTAGGTGAAAAGTCCAACGGGGATGTTTTCACCCGCTTTCTGGGATTTGTCTTTAAACTGAGTCATTCGACTCAGCTCTCCCATGTACGAGTAACAGTTCAGAATCCATGCCAGCTCGGCATGCTCGGGAACTTGAGACTGAACAAAAAGCGTCGCATTCTCGGGCTGAATTCCTGCAGCGATGTAAGTGGCTACTGCGCGATAGGTTTGTTCGCGTAGTTCTTTTGGATCTTGTCTTACGGTGATCGCATGCAAGTTGACTGCAAAAAACCAGCAATCAAAATCATTTTGATGATGAACCCAATTTTTCAGCGCCCCTAAGTAGTTACCGATGGTCAGTTTGTTCGAAGGCTGAACAGCAGAAAGCATGACCTGATTTTTTCTTTGAGGCGCAGTCATGACAGTTCCTTTTTATGGCAAACCCAGAGGTATCCTAAACAGTGCAATCGATTGCGAGAGAGTAAACTGAGATAAAAATTGAACGGAGGGCGACAATATCATCGAAAGCGCGCCAGTGAACATGAGTGCGAGAAAAATGTACAAACTGTAAGGCGTGATGGATTCGTAAATCTTCATCGCATTGTAGGGTAAGAATGCCTCAAGAATTTTGCTTCCATCCAGAGGTGGAAGTGGCAACAAATTAAAAAGGCCTAAAGAAAAATTCAGCAGCACGGATGCTTTGGTCATCTGCAGTAGGGGGTCAAAAAGGTAGAAATCAGGTTGCATGAACTTCAAAATTGCCGCGAAGGCGATTCCAGAAAATGCCGCGAGAATAAAGTTCATGGCTGGTCCAGCGAGAGAAACCCAGAAAAGCCCCGCTCTGTATTTGCGAAAACGGGTCGGGTTGATGGGTACCGGACGGGCCCATCCAAAGAGCATTCCAGATCCCATAAACAACATCAGCATCGGCAAGAGGAGTGTGCCCAAGGGGTCGATGTGAGGAGCGGGGTTTAAGGTAAGGCGTCCCTGATCTCGCGCGGTTTGGTCGCCCCAGCGTGAGGCCACAAATCCATGTGCAAACTCATGGAAAATTACGGCCATTAGAAATGGCACAATCATGATCGACAGACGCTGAATACTATCAGAGAAGGAGCTCATTCTGGCCTCACGTTAACACAAGCCTTTATTCCCCGCGAGGGTGGTAACGACGGTGGGCGTCTTTCAGGTGTTCTGGGCTAATATGAGCGTAAATTTGAGTTGTAGAGAGGTCGGAGTGGCCTAAAAGCATTTGTAGCGACCTGAGGTTCATGCCTGCTTGAAGCAGGTGCGTGGCAAACGAGTGTCGAAGTAAATGGGGAGAGACGTTTTTCTTGATGCCTGCATGAATCGCAAGAGCCTTCAAGATTTTCCAGAAGCTTTGTCGGGACAGGGGTTGCCCCAAATGGTTCAGAAATAAGTGATCACTCTTGGGACCCAATCGGGATCTCTCTGCCGAAAGGTAGGATCGGAGCATTTCGCCTGCAATCGGAGCAAAAGGGACGATTCGCTCTTTCTCTCCTTTTCCTTTTACCCTGAGATACTCCTGTTCGAGGTCCAGAGAATGCGTGGTGAGTGATAACAATTCGGTCACGCGAAGGCCCGTGGCGTACATGAGAATCAGCATGGCCCGATCTCGAGATTTCAGGGCCTCACGGAGTGTTTCGTCCTGATAGGGTAAGCCAGGAGAAAGAGTGGCAATCAAGGATTCGGTTTCTTTTTGAGTCAGATATTTTGGGAGCACTTTACTCAGCTTGGGAAGTTGGAGCTGTTCGGCTGGGTTTGTGTTGAGTTTTAGTTCTAAACAAGCAAATTTGAAAAATTGGCGAATAGCGCTTGTCTTTCTAGAGATCGAGCGAGCGGATTGTTTCTCTTGAGAGAGTTGAGATAAAAACGACTCGAGCTGCTCAGCGGTGATTGAAGACAGTGATGGCGAAATCAGCTTCTGAGGGGCTTTCGAGCGATTTGATTTTGAGGGCTTTGGGCTGAGATACTGATCTAATTGCTTGAGGTCACGCCCGTAAGCAGTGAGGGTGTTTTTTGAACTGCCGTGGTCGACTTGCAGAGAATCCAGAAAAGCTTCTATTGCTGATCGGAAGTTCATTCACTTTAGATGTTCGGTGGACTTATGGCTTTCGCCAAGAAAAAAAGGACTGAGAGCGTTCTCAGTCCTTTTTTGTTTTTGTTAGAGATCACGATAAACGACCAAGCGCAGCTTCCCTGGGGTGATAGTACTTCAGCTACTACTTCTGCTTCCGCTTCCACTTTTCGAACTTCTACTTTTCACAACAACATCTACAGGAAAGGGAAGCTGCGCTTGTCGTTCCGTTGGGAGAAGAGATTCCTCTCCCAACGGTAAGACGGATAGACTTTTAGAACGATAATTCGTCAGTTCCAGAGCCGGCGTTACCTTGCCACTGGATCACAATTTT
>JAGWZD010000261.1 GCA_018968995.1 Bdellovibrionales bacterium | reverse complement strand
ACTGCATAGGGCGAAAGCATTTTTCCAGAGTTTACTACTGTAGCCGCGATGAGAGCCCCCTGTAATGGACTCATGGTGTTTTCTTGAGTAAATCCCGAGGCCGCTTCAGCTAAAGTCCAAGCATCGGCGTTGTTCGGAATAATGGCTCTGCCAGGCTGCACAGGTATGTCAGAAGCAATCTGCCGATTAAATCCAAAACGATCGGCATAATCCCTTAGATTTTCAGCCCCAAGCGAAAACACCCCTATCTTCCCAAAAACGGTATTTACGGATTTCGCAAATGCGTCTCGGAGTGACATGCTTCGAGTCCAACGGTTTTGATGATCTTTTAAAACCTGTTTTTTGTAGAGCGTGTGATTGGCTCCATTGAAAGCAATCCGGGTGTCTGCAGTAAACTTTTTTTCTGCAATCACGGCCGCTGCGGTGACCACCTTGAAAATCGAGGCCGCAGGAAAGGTTGCTCGAAGTGCCAAATGCTGCTCCAAAGACGCGTCAGCAGCGGAAGCCTCCCGGACTCTTCGGGATTCATGACTCACTAAAGCAAGAATACGACCCGTTTCTGGATCTAAAGCCGCAAGAGCGCCGTAGTCCGGATCAGCCACAGCCAAAGTGTGCTCGATAGTCACCTGTAAGTTGGAGTCAAAGGAGTACTGAACGAGCGCCCGATAGGGCTTACCAGAGACCGCGACTTCGAGTTCAGTTGGAAAGCCCGGCTGCCCAGCGGCGTCCGAAAGAGCACGCGAAATCTCATGCTTTGAAATGGATGAACTAGGAGGTCCTAGCAGAAATCCAGTCGATGTTAGCCCCCCCTGAAACCTCAGAAAGAGAATCGTCGCCACTCCAATAAACAGCCCAATAATGACAAAAGGCTTCGGGCGTTGAAAAATTCCGCCCAAGGTTTTGATGCGACCCAGAGACATAGGTCCCTAAGTGTCGCCTTCTTGAGCCTCTTGGTCAATTTCTTCATCCTGCTTCTGAGCGTCATCAGAGTTACTGGAATCTGGTGGCGATGGCACCTCAGACTGCTCGAAGCTCATACGCTCGCTCAGCGCCGCCTCACCTTCAACGGATGTCAAATAACCGGCAGCCACCATCTTTTTTAGGATCTGAGCGATGCGCCTTCGCGCAAAAGGAGTGAGCCTCTTCTGCCTGAACGATTGTGAGTAGCGTATGGGGCTAGGCAACAGCATGGCGAGAAAAGCACCCTCTCTTGCCGTCAATTGAGCGGGCGATTTTCCAAAGTAGCCCAAGCTCGCAGCGCGAATGCCAAAAATACCCGGTCCCCACTCCACAATATTAAAATAGGTTTCAAGAACGCGACGTTTGCTCAACTCACGACTCATCCGGACAGCCAAAAAAAGCTCTTTTGCCTTCCTCCATAAATTTTTTTCCTGACTCAGGAAGACATTCTTGGCCACTTGCTGAGTGATCGTGCTAGCGCCGCGGGCAAACTCACCCTTCTCAAGGTCATGTTTAATGGCCTCTCGCATTTCATGTACGTCGTAGCCCGGATGGGAAAAAAAAGCGGCATCCTCGGAGACAATTACCGCCTCAACTGCCTCAGTAGAAATCTCGGATAACGCCGTCCAAGAATCTGGGCGCTTTGAGCTCCATCGGATCGAAAAGGACTGCGATTTCGATCTCGGTTCAGCCTTTGATGCCACTGGAACAACAATAGGAAACTGATTGCGAAGCATTCTTACATCCGGGAACTCTGAGCTCCAAAATGTCCAAGCCCCCCACATGCCGCCGAGCACCAAAATAGAGGCCGTGAAGATCAAACCAGTTAAAAATAAGGGATAGCCCCCCGGCCGGCGACGACGACGGGACCTGCCCTTAGAATGAGAACTGAAATGAGAATGGAACCTGGTCAACTCAGCAAAACTCCGCTTGTTTCAGATTTTGCCAAAATGTAGACTCGATGCGTGCAAATCAAGAAAAAAACTCAGAAAAGCCTCCCCGGCTTGATGAACAATCCATTCATTTTTCCAAATACGAATCGGATCTACGCGAACTCCAAGAAACGTAAGATTGCCGAGGATATTTTGGAGAGGTACACCGGAAGCCCGCTGAGTCACTTTCGGAAACAGATTATTCTGACTAATTTTGATTACTATTTGGATCGTTTCGATAAGCTTTGTGGAGACGAACGCTGCAAAGGATCGGCGATGAGCGTCGTCCACAGCAAGAGTGTAGACGTTTCTATAGTCGACTTTTCGATTGGGTCGCCTACAGCAGCCTTAATTATCGAAGTGCTCTCAACAGTAGATCCGAAAGCCGTTCTATTGCTAGGCATGTGCGGCGGATTACATCGCACCTTGAAGGTGGGCGACTTTTTTGTCCCCACAGCGGCAATTCGAGATGAAGGAGCGTCTCGACACTTTATGCCCGCGCAGGTCCCTGCACTACCCACCTTTAAAATCCAAAAATTCGTTTCGCAAATTATTGTCGAAAAAGGTCTAGACTACCGCACCGGAGTTGTTCACACCACGGACTATCGTTTTTGGGAGTTTGATGATCGCTTTAAAGCCCAGCTCTACGAGGAGCGCGCCCTTGGAATCGACATGGAAACAGCCACCCTTTTTGTTGGTGGATTCGCGGCAAAGGTTCCGATTGGAGCCCTTTTATTGGTCTCTGACCTTCCGCTACAGCGGAATGGCATCAAGACCAAAAAATCTGCGTCGGCCGTTTTCAGAAAATACACAGATCTGCATCTTGAAATAGGAATTAAGGCGATGAGTGAAATCGCTGAACGTGGTGAACACATTCGCCATTACAAATGGTAAGGCAGGACGAGTAAACAAAACATGCTGAAGAAATTTCTGGATTTCTTTTCAAATGACTTAGCGATCGACTTAGGAACCGCCAATACGCTGGTTTATGCCAGAGATCGAGGGATTATCATTAATGAACCCTCCGTGGTGGCCATTCATCGTAATGCTCGTGGGCAGACCCGCGTATTAGCGGTCGGCAAAGAAGCCAAGGACATGTTGGGCCGAACACCGGGCTCGATTCAGGCAATCAGGCCTCTTAAAGATGGCGTTATTGCTGACTTCGAAGTGACTCAGTCGATGCTGAAATATTTTATTCAGAAATCGAGCGAACACCGCTCATTTATTCGTCCGAGAATCATCATTTGTATCCCATTTGGAATCACTCAAGTAGAGAAACGCGCAGTGAAAGAGTCTGCTCAGTCAGCAGGCGCCAGAGACGTCTATTTGATCGAGGAACCCATGGCAGCCGCTCTGGGCGCAGGCCTGCCTATTCGGGAGCCGAGCGGTAATATGATCGTCGATATCGGCGGTGGCACGACCGAGGTAGCCGTGATTTCTCTCGGCGGGATTGTCTATTCTCGATCAGTACGGGTTGCTGGCGACAAGTTCGATGAAGCGATCGTTAGTTATATCAAAAGAAAATACTCTCTTCTCATCGGTGAAAGAACTGCCGAGCAAATCAAGCTATCCATTGGATGCGCCTACCCATTTGATGAAGAGAAGACTTATGAAGTGAAGGGTCGCGATTTAATTAGTGGCGCACCAAAGACGATTGAAGTGAATTCTGAAGAGATTCGAGATGCCCTGGCAGAGCCGGTGTCAGCGGTAGTAGATGCGATCAAAACGGCTCTAGAAAGAACTCCACCAGAGCTCGCTGCCG
>JAGWZD010000260.1 GCA_018968995.1 Bdellovibrionales bacterium | reverse complement strand
ACAAACCGTAAACTACGAGGATAGCCATACTCAAAAACGGCTCTCTTTCGAACAGTTAAACTAGCCCGAAGCTGTAACCGGGTCCGAGAAGCCTTAAACTGATTCTTATGCAAACGGTACCGAGTTAGGTGATCAGGTAAGTTCTTTAGCTTTCCAAGACGAGCCATGCGCAACCACAAGTCATAATCCTCGGCGCCATCACCTTCATTTACTCGATAGCCCCCCGCCAAAACCGCGATCGATCGTCGAATCATCACTGCAGGCTGAGCCACTGGGTTCTCAATTGGCAACATCGCGCGAATTGCAGAATCTGATTCTGGATAACTACGAAAGCCCACTGTTACGCCGTCTTGGTTGATCAATTCCAGACCACTCCCCACCAAGACAAGCGATTCATCTTGCTCAAAAAGACTTAATTGAGCACCAAGCCGATCCGGATGCGCAAGATCGTCAGCATCTAAAAACGCGATCAATTCAGAATCAACAGATTCCATCGCTCGTTGCCGAGATGCCCCAGCGCCGCAGTTCCTGTAACTTACAAATTTCAGCCGCGGATCGGTCTGTTTCTCAAGAAGCTCAAGCGTTCTATCTGTTGATCCGTCATCCACAACTAGAATTTGGAAATCGCGGAATTTCTGAATGTACAGACTATCGAGCGTCTCCTGGAGAAAACTCTCAGCATTGTAGGCTGGGATTATAACCGTTACTCTCGTGCTCATCACTCGAAGCTAGAACAGAATACAAAAAAAAGTCAAAACTCCAGAAATCAACTATTCCGACCTGTAGACGAGAGTAAGCACCACCGCATTTCCAAACCTCGACTGCTGAATAAAGTACGTAGGCATGCCCTTAAAATATTCGAATCGGGCTGAAGCTCCGAGATCTCGCCCTGTTGAATTAGACGTCGCAGAATCGAGCTTTGTTTGTGTAACAAATCGAGCTCGAGCGACGCAGCTGTCCACCGATCGACGGCTACACTCTCCTTCGGACCCCACAAAAACTAAATCCGGTCGTATACCCCGAATCACTCCAAACCACGGGTCATCTGAAACCATAACCGCTCCCGACGGCACTTCTTTGAGGCGATTGCGAAGGTCCTCCACTTCACTTTGTCTCGGTGTACGGTAAAGCTCGGCCATCTGCTGGATAGTAGCGCGACATTTCACTGCAGACACCACGCTCCATACCAGCCAGACTGATATCCAGAAAACATGAAATCGGGGTTTTAATCGCTCTTGAACCCAAACTAACCCCACGACAGAACAGACCACTAGGGGAAGAAAACCCATTTCAGAAATGCGTTTGACCTGCTGGTAAAATAACGCGCCTGGAACTTGGAGCGCCTTAACGGGAATCAAGATACATAACGACAGTGCGAACGGCATCACTAGAAGTAAAAGCCAACGTCTTCTAAGAGGCTGCCAAAGCAACAAAAAAACACCAAGATAGGCAACCCAGCTACGGATCGACATAAACTTGAACCATCCATGCGGGTCCGAAAAGAGAAAATGAAATACTCCTTTGAATCGATCCACCGCCGAACCAAGGGTAAACGAAACCGCGGCCTCCTGACCGATTCCAAGAACCGCATCCTGCACTAATCCCGTTCTCGTCGGAAGAAAGCATAGAAGAATTCCGAAACTAGCCGCTATTCCCAAAAAAATTCGCCTAGGGTTCGGAAAAATTGCAGCCCTCATTGATAAAGAAAGAACCAGCGGAGGAAACATAATAAATAGACTGGAGGGGTGCACAAAGAATAACCCGGGCATGACAAATGCAAAACTGAACATATAGCCGGTAAAACTGACCCGATTTGAAAGAGAAAAAAAAGCAATCGGAAGCGCAAGCACTTGGGCGACTACGCGAGGCAATCCGCCCTCGCCCAAAGGCGCGCCCGGAAAAATTAATAAAGTACTTATGCTTGCCGCAAATACGAAAGCCATCTCCGGGCGTAGACGCGGCTCGAGAACTCGAACACCCCTAAAAATAATTGCAGGTAGTAATCCTAAAACGAGAACTGCCAGACATTTTAAAAGAAGCCCTACATCAACTAAGCCCCCAAAAGGAGCAAGCACCAGATGCATGCCTACCGGATAGAATCCAATCTTTTCCGCACCGAAAACACCGCCAGGAGAATAAGGCACATTGCCTAACGTCCAAGTCTTCGCTTCTCTTAAAAAATGAACAAACGCTAAGTGGTTCAACCCATCGCCCACTGAAGGAATTGTATAATAGGGCTGAAAGACCCACGACCAGAAGAACACGCTCAGTGCGACTAGGGCGATCTCCGGCAAGCCAAATTGGCCTCGAATCTGAGCAAGGAGTGATTTGATCATTACGAAAACTCGCACCATAACTCTTCAAGAAAGGAAGTTGACCCCAGAGATAACACCGACTAACAACAAAAACTCGAATAATATCGATGGGGCAAAATGATTAACTTTATCCTTTGGCTTGTTTTCTTTGCCTCTGCCTTCGGGATTGGGCGGCTCATTTCCGGTCGAAACTCTCAGTACAACTGCGGTATTGATCTCGCGCTCGGCTCTGCTCTCTATGCTTTCATTTTTGGGCTACTCACCTGTTGGCGGAGTCCACCCCACCACATTTTCCTAATCGTCGGCATTGCCCTTGCCAGTATTGGTATTGCCGGATGCCTGCCAACGCCTCGTCTTTTCTTTCCAAAATCGGGTTTTGCGCGTTTATTTTTCACTGCATGCCTGACTCACGTGACCCTGAAGCTTGTCGAGGGTTTTCAGATTCCAACGCACGGTGACGCCTACGTTGCTTATCTGCGGGGCCCACGGCTAGCATGGAGTAGTGGGGAGTGGGAAACCCTGAAGTCAGCCCCTATTCTTTTTTTGGCCACAAGTTGGGAGGCGCTCTGTTCCTGGGGAATAGTCTTATGGCCCTCTCTGCAAAGCATCGAGACTTTAGCGAACACACAGAGATTTTCTCAATGGACCAATGGGGGAATCTCCAATTTAGGATTGGCCCTAACCTCAGTGGCTCTGATCCAAGCAATATTCGAGGGTTCGAAAACTGTTTCAAGAAAGTCAGTTGAGTCATTAGCTTGGGTATCCGCCTTTTCGATTCTTTGTATTCCCTCACTAAGGTGGACAGCTAATTTAGCAAAGCATGACCTAGGAGTGGGCTTTTGGGTCCTCGCCGCTTTCGTGCTGCTTTATCAGAATCCACTCCCTCGCACCGTCTTTCTTGCCGGGTGGCTTATGGGGCTCGGATGTATCGGAAAGTTGAGCATCATTCCTGCGGTAAGTGTGATGCTGATTCTCTGGCTTTTGAGCAAACCTAAAGTTCGAAACTGGAAAATGTGTAGCCTCTTGGCTCTTGGTGGGTTCTTAGGCCTATTACCCTGGGTACTACGAAATGGAATAGCCACTGGCAATCCAATTTATCCATTTGCGAGTTCGTTATTTCAGTCTTTTTATGGCGGCATCTCACAAAAATCAGGTAGCGATAGGGCGCTGTCTTTTTCTCCCCCTAACATCCGAGATCAATGGCAGTACCTACTGGCCTATTTTCAACAATGGCCGCTCTCTTATTTAGGCCTTCCGCTCGGCACGTATTACGCGGTTAAAAAACAGATCGATTTCACATGGATTGCTTTCTCTATACTCGGAAGCCTAGCTTTTGGCCTATTACTGCAAA
>JAGWZD010000259.1 GCA_018968995.1 Bdellovibrionales bacterium | reverse complement strand
AGTGGCTTACTGATTAAGTACCTCATGGAATAAGTTATGGAAGAACTCCTAGTGATCGCGGCGTGTTTAGTTCTGAACGCGCTTTTTGCTGCTTACGAAATGGCCTTTGTTTCAGTTCCGAAGCCGGAATTGCGGCGTTTGGCGCGTGGCGGGGATCCGTCTGCTCGAATCGTTCTTGGCCTAAGAGATAGCCCCGAGCGGACCCTTTCGATTATTCAAATCGGTATCACTCTAGTCGGCGCCATCTCTGCTGCTGTGGGAGGTGCCGGTGCCAGTGAATCGATCGAGCCGCTTCTTCGTGAGACGTTTGGCCTTTCAGAAAGCGCCGCAGAGTTTCTTTCGATTCTGGCGGTTGTACTTCCACTTACGTTTTTTAGCGTGGTGGTCGGCGAATTGGTGCCCAAAAGTTTGGCTTTAAAGAATCCGGTGAAAATCGTCCTTGCTGGTGCTCGATTGCTCGCGCTTTTCGATAAAATTCTTTCTCCGGTGGTCACGTCCCTAGAGTGGTCGACCAAAGGACTTCTGCGGATCCCGTTCCCTTTTTCTAGAGGCGCACCTCAGGCCCCAGAGACTTCTGTAGAGATTGATGCGCTATCACAGCACCATCAACAGGCGGTGTTAAATTTAGCTCACATTGAGAAAAAGCGAATTCGAGACATTTTGCTTCCGTGGAAAGAGGTCAATTTCGTCCGTTTCACTGACACCATGGAAGACGTCGTACCTGTGATCCTCGCTTCTGGGCACACGCGGCTTCCTGTGATTCGAGACACTTCTGTAGAGGGTATTCTGCATACCAAGGAGCTTCTGGCGTTTCGAGAAGCGGGAAACAAAGATTGGCACTCCATGATTCGACCTTCGCTGAGCGTTTCCCCTCAAGACTCGGTCCTAAATACTCTGAGAATGATGCAGGCGAAGAGAAATCACATGGCTATTGTGGTCGATCAACGGGGTGAGCCTCTCGGAGCGGTGACGATGGAGGACATTTCTGAGGAAATCTGGGGCGACATTTACGACGAGGACGATGATGGCCGAATTCGTCGTCTATTAGCCGACCGCGTGAAGGACAAGATCCCACCCCCGAGGGTCTAGAGAGAGTCCTAATCGGGGCTAGTGGTGCGGAAAATCGACTGCGCACCAACGAAGGCGTTGCTTCGCTAGGAGATCCTGGGCGATAAACGGTCTAGCCATGAGCATGAATAAAGAAAAAGAAACCCGAGATCACCGCACCATTATTGAGCCCTTTAAGATCAAAATGGTTGAACCGCTTCCGATCCTCGAGCGAGGAGAACGGGAGAGAATACTCAAGGACGCAGGCTTTAATCTGTTTTTGTTGGCGGCTAAAAACGTAACTTTCGATTTTTTGACTGACAGCGGAACTACGGCCATGAGTGCTGCGCAGTGGGGCGCGATGATGATTGCCGATGAAAGCTACGCCGGCTCGCAAAGTTTTGAGCGCTTTGAACGCGTAGTTCGTGGCATCACGGGCTACAAAAACGTGATTCCCACTCATCAAGGGCGTGCCGCTGAGCGCTTGATGTTCGGAGCACTGGTGAAGCCAGGAATGAAAATTCCTTCGAATAACCATTTCGATACCACCCGGGCCAATATCGAACAGCTCGGTGGTCAAGCCGTCGACTTAGTGATCGCCGAGGGTAAGGATCCCGCGAATCTTCATCCTTTTAAAGGAAACATCGATCTCGAGAAGCTTGAGGATTTCTGCGAAAAAAATAAAGGTTCAATTCCGATGGGGATGATGACCATCACCAACAATACGGGCGGTGGACAGCCCGTTTCACTCGAGAACATTCGAGGCGCGGCAGCGATCTACAAAAAGTACGGAATTCCATTTATTCTTGATGTCTGTCGTTTTGCTGAGAACAGCTACTTCATCAAGATTCGTGAGAAGGGACAGTCTGAGCGCTCTGCCCGTGATATCGCCGTAGAGACTTTCTCTTACGCGGATGGATGCATGATGAGCGCTAAAAAAGATGGCCTTTCTAATATTGGGGGGTTCATTGCGCTCAAGGCCGATACCTGGGTGTCAGAACTTCGCAATGCCCTGATTCTCACTGAGGGTTTTCCGACCTACGGCGGCTTAGCCGCACGAGATCTCGAAGCCCTCGCAGTGGGGCTAGAGGAGGCGCTCGATGAGCGCTATCTCGAGTATCGTATTGCCGTCAGTCGTTACATGGGTGCGGGCCTGAATCAGCTGGGCATCCCCACGGTGCAGCCCGCAGGTGGTCACGCGGTCTATGTCGACGCCAAGACGTTTCTTCCGCATATTCCGCCGGCGCAGTTTCCCGGCCAAGCGCTTGCTTGCGAAATGTACCTCGCTGAAGGAATTCGCGCCTGTGAAATTGGCTCAGTGATGTTCGGAAAAAACGCGTCGATGGAGCTCGTGCGACTGGCCTTCCCCAGACGCGTTTATACGCAAAGCCATTTCGATTACATCCTCGAAGGCATGGGCGAAATCGCCAAGCGGAAGCAGGAACTACGAGGAATGAGGATGGTCTATGAGCCTCCGTTCCTGAGGCATTTCACGGCTCGGTTCGAGCCGATTTCCTGATTTTAATCGTAAATTCAATGGCTTGACGAGGTTCTCGCTCTGTTCTGCGTGTCATCGGACCCGGTGCGGGTGGGTTCCGTTGACAACAAATGGGACTAACCCCAGACTATTCTAATGCGGCGCGTTATTCTTTTGGCGGGCCGTTTTTAGGGAGTGGGCAATGAGGTCCTGGCAGGGCGATTATTGGACGGGCGCTGGAATCCGGGGAGAGGGCTTTTCTCTTCTGGAGCTCGTCATCGTCTTGGGCGTAATGGCAGTTGTAGTCCTGGGTACCGTAGAGGCGCTTCGAGTCTGGGGAAAAAATAGTCTCAATTTTAAAGTGTCATCCGAGAAGACCAGCGAACTGCAGCAGCAGGGCGCAGCGTTTGCTTCCTGGGTTGAGTCCGCTGGCATCGCATTATTTTATCAACACCTTCCAATCCCGTTTCAAAACTGCGCCGACAACGGTCCGTGTATTCGATCTCTAGTGAGCACCAATCGCGGTAGTTCTTTCGTTCCTTTAGACGCCACTCAAAAAAACAAGCTTGCGGCATTAAAAGCAGGGGGCGCACCAATGAGCTCGATTGAATTTTTTCGAGACGAAGGGGGTGAGCTTGTCACAGACCCGAGTCGATCTAATAATCGAAAGTCTCCAGCGATTCAGGTTCCAGCAGATCTGCTCTCATCAGGGATACACGCCACCTGGCCTCTGTACGATGAGTCGAGCAGCACTTTCGTGGTGCTTCGAGAAAATAGGCAATTTTCGGATTATTTTATTTTTGATCAGAACTTTGCCACCTCGGCGCCCTCCAGTGACCGTCTCACCTTGTTTCAGAGAAAGGGGGGGGCGTTAAGCAGTCTTGCGAATCTGAAAAATACCTTGATGTTGATCTACAATGGTCGAAACCCAGAGCAATACGGAGTTCAGATCGTGTCTCAAGACGTCACGGTTTGTAAGACGAAATCAACTATTGACCCCATCTGTCGAACCATCATTGAGAACAGAGGATTAAATCCAAATGTCGGTTGGGACGAACATGTGGCCATCGCCCTTGAGCCCGTAGGAGACAAATTTGCCACGAATTATTCACCGGGCATTTCTGGAATCACTCCAACGGTCTGGGGAAATCAATCGATC
>JAGWZD010000258.1 GCA_018968995.1 Bdellovibrionales bacterium | reverse complement strand
GTCAATTCAGGAATGGATTTTGAGTTCTATCATAACGATCCGGTTCGTCCAGAAGCGCGGTTTCGCGTCAAGGGGCAGCTCTTAGATTTGTCTACTGAAGGGATGATGATTCAAAGTCAGCACGTTCCGAGGGTGGGGACGATTTTTTCTTTACGCACCTCGTTCCGGGGCACGCCGTTAGAGTCTGAGCTCGGCATTAAATCTCGTGAATTTGTTTGTCAGGTACGGTGGGTGATGGAGTCTCTTGGAAAAATAGGGGTGTCTTTTATCCAACTGTCTCGAGAGGATGAACAAACACTGACGGCAGCGTTAGAAAAGATCTCGGCGGCTGGCAAAATAGAGGCTGCCTATTAAGTTGAAAATCGAACAGCCGAGGCGCTGACCTGGACACGGCATTCGGTTTCTGAGATCCAGGGGCTGGCCAGTATTTTTGCTTCAAAATGAACGAGTCCATCGGCCTTTTTTAGATGGGCTTTAAAACGAAGTTCACGTTTGAGAGCCTCTACCATTTGAGAGTAGGAATCATTAGACTCCGCATTCCACTCGGGCTCTCGAATCAATCCAGTTGCAACGAGCTGGTCAAAGATTTGAGCGTTCTCGTGTCCTGGAAGAAAAGGGTCTTTCGTAATGGGCAGACTCTCGGCTGGATGATCTAAGGTGCTGACCGTTTGCGGGGTATGTGGGAAACGTTTCGGCAGACTTTTTGGAGCTCCGTCTGCTAGGGCCATCTCGCTGGGCAAAAGTTCAAACTCCACGGACGCGCCTCGAAGCGTTTGTACAACCAATACAGCCGCATATTCGCTAATACGCGGAAGTAGAACCTGGCCTGCTTCAAACTGAATCTCCAGGTCCACTTCTCGAATTCCGAAGTTTTCTCGAGCTAAGAGGTCCACTAGTTGGTCTTTTTCATGCGATTTCAATTGGCCCCGAATCCACAAGTGGAAAGGGCGAGAGGCCTCGGCCACTGGGGCAGGTTCGGGTTGAATATTCAGGGCTTGAGCTCCCAGTTCTGGAGGATCCATGCCGAGCTCAGGAATCGCCCCCTCCATCGGAGGAGTTTCCGGAGAGGATGATGTGGGGTCAAACGAGTCAAAGCCCTCCGACTGCCCAGGACTCATCTGCGCATCCTGTGGAGAAGGCTGCGTGCTCTTGCTTGACTGTTCTTGGGTAACGCTTGGTGAACCTGTTTCAGAGGCCCCTGAGTTGTCCCAATCAAACCATTTGTCTGATGTCATCCACCACTAGTGTGACCTATTGTCCGTGGCATTTCTTGTATTTTTTTCCGCTTCCGCAGGGACAGGGGTCATTTCGGCCTGCTTTATCACTGGAGGCACCTATCCCTGAGCCCGAGAAGTCCCCTTGGGGAGCAGCAAAAGAGGGGGACGCAGCAAGGAGGTCTCCGGGGGCCCCTCGGCCCATCTGCACTCCACGCCCTAAGGCCTCATTTACCTGAAAGCCGCCAGCGGTTGGTTTGGGCGCTTTTGAAGAGGGCACAAGGCTACCATCTTCGCTGAGATTGTATTGCATTTCGAGCGCTTCAGATTGTTCCTCTTCTTCAAAAAGACGGGGCTCAGCCATTTGAACCGCGAAAAGCTTGCGGATCACATCGCCTGTAATCTGATTCATCATCATTTCAAAGAATCTAAAGCCTTCCTTTTTGTAGACAATCAGAGGGTCTTTTTGCCCGTAGCCCTGAAGGCCAACACCCTCTCTCAGGTGATCCATGGCGAGCAAATGGTCCTTCCAAAGGTGATCGATCGTTGTGAGCAGAACCATCTTTTCAATTTGCCGAACGGTTTCCTCGCCCAGGCCCTTTTCCTTCGCGGAATAGGCCTCCTCGGCGAGCTTGCGGACGAGTTCGCGTAAACCTACGCCATTGAAAGGTCGGATATCGCTTTCGTTAATATTGGAGTGGACCGAAAACATGACCGCAATAGCGTCATTGAGCTCTTTTGTATCGAGAGACGATTGGCCATCGACCTTTTTAATTTTTCCACCGGGGAAAAAGTCCTCAGCGATAACGCCTGAAAACTCATCTACCATCGAGAAGACCATTTCTCGAAGGTGACTGCGAGCTAAAACCTCCCGTCGCCACGCGTAGACTACCTTTCGTTGTTGGTTCATCACGTCGTCATATTCGAGGAGGTGTTTGCGAATATCGTAATTGTGGCCTTCTACTTTTTTCTGTGCATTCTCAATCGCTTTATTCAGTAGTCGATGTTCAATCGGAAGATCGTCTTCCATGAAACGGGCGATGTTCACCCCGCCAAAGATACGCATCAGATCGTCTTCGAGTGACAGGTAAAAGCGACTCATGCCGGGGTCACCTTGTCGTCCTGAGCGACCGCGCAGCTGATTATCAATTCGGCGTGACTCGTGCCGTTCAGTTCCTAAAACATATAGACCGCCCAGGGCCTTCACTTCCTCACGTTCTTTTTCGCAGATAGACTGAAGGCGAAGAACAGCCTCTTCGTAGCTTTTGTCATACTCGGCTTTGGCCTTCTCAAACTCTTGGGCGGCATCAGAGTCAGATGGAGCTCCAAGCTTTGGTGCGGGGCCAACTTCTGCACGGGCGAGTTTCTCAGGGTCTCCACCTAAAAGAATATCTGTCCCGCGACCTGCCATATTCGTCGAGATGGTGACCGCGCCTTTTCGTCCAGCCTGCGCCACAACCTCAGCCTCTTTTTCATGTTGTTTGGCATTCAAAACCTTGTGAGCGATGCCTTCTTTTTTAAGAAGGTGCGATAGCAGCTCAGACTTCTCGACTGATACCGTTCCGACTAGTACCGGTTGTCCAGCCTTCTGCTTTTCACGAATGTCCTCGACAATAGCCTTCAGCTTCCCCTGTAAACTTTTGAAGATAATGTCGGCTTCGTCTTTGCGAACTGCGGGACGGTTGGTTGGGATCACCGTGACATCAAGCTTGTAGATTTGTTTAAATTCAGTCGCTTCTGTATCTGCCGTTCCAGTCATTCCCGAAAGTTTGTTATACATTCGGAAGTAATTCTGAAACGTGATGGTCGCCAGAGTTTGGTTCTCGTTCTCGATTTGAACGCCTTCTTTGGCTTCGATGGCTTGATGAAGTCCATCGGACCACCTGCGTCCGGGCATCAGACGGCCCGTAAACTCATCGACAATCATGACCTCGCCGTCTCGCACTACGTAGTCGACGTCTCTCTTAAAAATAACGTGCGCTCGAAGTGCTTGGTTCACGTGATGTAAGGTTTCGATATGGACCGGGTCGTACAAGTTGGTAAGACCAAGTCGTTTTTCCATTTTCTCAACGCCAGCATCAGTTAAGGCTGCAGTCTTCGATTTTTCGTCAATGGTATAGTCGGTTTCTTTTGTTAAGCCACCGTCTGCAAGTATCTGTTTATCGATTTGGTAGTACTGGTCAGTTGTCTGTTCAGTGGGACCGCTAATGATGAGTGGTGTACGCGCTTCGTCGATGAGAATCGAGTCCACTTCGTCAACGATTGCGAAATTGAGTTCGCGTTGGACGTAGTCCTCAAGCCGAAACTTCATATTGTCACGTAGGTAGTCAAAGCCAAACTCATTGTTGGTTCCGTAGGTAATGTCGCAAGCGTAGTTTTTCTTGCGTTCCGAATCATTCAGGCCGTGGACAATGATTCCGGTGGACAGGCCCAGGAAGCGATGAATTTTGCCCATCCAAGCAGAGTCGCGACGGGCT
>JAGWZD010000257.1 GCA_018968995.1 Bdellovibrionales bacterium | reverse complement strand
TCCTGAAGACTTTGCTCAGTGCCGCGATCGTGGTCGAGGCACGCCCTTACGATGGGTCGATGAGTCTGAATAGGTCCTGACATTTCCCTTTAAGGGGCATTTGCCTTAATCGAGGCGGTCTCGAGCTGATTTTTTGCCCAGACCACGGCCTTGTTTCTGTAACGACGCTCAACAATCTTGAACAAATCGTCATCCATTCCTAGCCGGGTAAAATAATCGCCAGGATCCTCTGAGCCCAAAGGGCTCACTGAATCAGCAGTTGCGCCAAACTCTTCGCTGTTTTGCCCAGAACCTCCGAGGCCATCTCCTGAGCCACCAAAAAGATCAGCAATACTTCTTCCCCCGCCGCTATCTCCACCTCCGCCACCGCCTCCACCGCCCGAGAGAATTCCTGCAGCAGCGGATTTGGCTAAAGCGGCATTGTCAGCTGCACTATCTGAAGTTGCAGCGGTCTCTTTCGCTCCAAGCGATCGCCCCCCTTCAGAGCTTCCGCCGGCGCCTCCGCCTGCACCATTTCCACTTTGGCCCTTACCCAAACCCATCGGCTTGAGACCTACCTTAAGACCTCCGAAAGTGGCTGAGGTGCTGGTGTCTGCTTGGCCTGTAGGTGACGCGATCGCCGCATCTCGATCCGAACCCGTCCTACTCGCACTCAAAGTATTGGTACTGTCTCCCTCCACACTGGTGGCTGCGAGACTATTTCCTTGCGGCGACCCGGCTCCGTTCATTCCTCCCGTGCCATCTTTCATCTCTCCGTTCATCCTATTCCCCGGATCCACAACCGTAGAGCTTGTATTTCCCACACGGTTCAGGGCGTCCGTTGCGGCAACCATTCCTGGGCTGCCTTGCTTATCAGGCACTGAAGACCCAGACTGCGCTGGTTTTTTTGCTTTCGCCGAACCTCCACCGCACCCCACAAGTCCGGTGGATAAAGCGATCACGATGGAAACCATGGCGACCCAAGCCCCATGACGTTCTGTTTGGATGAACTGCATACTGACGCCCCTCCCTAAGATAAGCCTCTCTTAATTGGCGGCTCCGGCTGTACCCTGAGCACTTCCAACCCCTGACATTCCCCCGCTTCCCGACTGCATATTCTGCAGACTCGTCTGAGCAGACTGGTTTACCTGATTATAGGTTTCATTCATTTTCTGGGCTTCGACTATCCCTGCGGATCCCGCAGGGTTCCCCTTATTCGGGTCATGAGAGGTTCCTTTTTTCGCTGGCTTCTTGGCTTTTGCCGAACCTCCGCTACAGCCCCCCATTCCTACAGAAATGGCCGCCATCAGCGAAACACAGATCATCCAGGTAAATGCAGTTGTGGTGAGATCCTGCTTCATCTTATTTTTTGAATTCATGTTTCGAATCCTCCGTTAACCGCATGACCCGAATGCCGAACCCAGCTGACCACGAATGTATTCCAAGAAATTTTTCTGGTAACACTCGTTCTGACACTGGTCATCGTTCATACACCCCTTACATTTTTTCACCCAGCCGTCGATTCTACCCTGCATCACACCGGGACTCATCGAACTCATCACAAATCGATTATAGGCTGGCTCCACTTGGGCCATGATCTCGCAAACGGCCAAATGTTGGAACATCGCCTCTGCCCCAGATCGCTGAGTCGCTAATCGACAATTTTTTTGATCCAAGCTTTCAGCCTTCGCATCAGCCGAATTACTCATTTCTTTGCTGTATTGTTTTTCCACAACCTTCTGAGTTTTTCCGTCGCATTTATCCAGAAGCTCTCGTTTGTTTTCAATTTTGAGCGCATTGGCTCCCCCAATGCGGCCAATAGCGGCTGTAAAGCTACCTTGAACAGAGGCCAGGTCTTGACCAGCAGCTTTACAAGCCGAAACACTGAGCGATCCGCTATCGATCATTCTCAGTACCCGACGAAGGGCACACTCGGTTGCATTAATGTACCCGCCAGCGACGTAGGCGCGTTCTCGGTCACCTTTGCCACCGCTCGAAATCACTTGAGATTCAGAGTCCACACGGGGCTGCAAACCTCCAGACACTTTGTACTCGGTCTTCACCTCAGACCAGGCTCCACAGGACTGGCCCACGTGGTTACTCTCCATTTCAGAGGGTGTCAGACTGCCCCCGATGAGATTACAAATTCGAGAGAAGCCCGAACTGATTCCATCGCAGTTCGCTCCTTTGCCATACCAACAATCGACGATTTCCTTTACTCGGGCGAAAACCAATTTCTTGCTTCGCTCTTTGACTTCTTTGCAATCGCTCAAGCCCGTACTAGGATCGCCGCAAGGAACGGCAACTGAGCCCGCAGGCGCAGACGACCCCGTAGACGTCGCATGGGCCATAGACGGAAGTAAAACAGCCATCGTTGTAATAAACGTCAAGATCGATAAGACGCGACTCGTTCTCATGTTCATTTTCTCATTCTCCCCCAGTTCAGAAAAACCCCTATCCTTAATGCTACTCCTAAAATTTTCATTTTGACAAGGTGCATTATTTTTGTACGCTAGAGTCATGACAAATCATCGAACGCTTAGAGTTTATCTCGGTAGGTCATTAGTGACACAGTTCTTTTCCATTTCAGCACTCCTGATCGCTGGGTCGTTTTGGCGAACCGAAGCTGAGGCGGGTCCCATCATCAACAACGCCCAACGTGAACATGAGAATGACGAGCGAGTGATGGAACAAATTCATGACGAGATGAATCAGAGCCTCGATGATTACTACAAAACTTTGAAGGACCCAAAATCGAGCCCCGAGAAGCTCGATAAAATTCGAAAAGGAATGGATGAGTCGAGCCGGAAGATAGGGATCATTCATCAGCAGGCCCACGAGCGATTGAACCGTGTCACTGAATCCTTGGTTTACAGAAGCTCAGATGGACAGATTGTCGAAGTGGACCCCAATCAGAAAGAGGATCAGAATAAGGGTAACTCTGAGAAGCCGCAGGGAATGGCTCAAAAACCGGGAACCGCATCGGGCCAAACGCCCCAAGCAGTCAGCCAAGGCCAACAACGACGGATCATTTTAGAGCCATCGTCCTCGAACCCTCCGCCCACGGACGAAATTCGGGATGCTCACGCCCCAGAAGAGTATATTTTTAAGAAAAAAGGATCTAAATCCCCATCGCCGTAAACGGCACGGGTTTCACCTTTTCATTATTGCTTCAGAGATCGATAAGGCTGAGCCGACACTCGAGAAACCACACTCTTGAGCCGAGAGTGCCCAGAGAGTCCCGGTAGCCGCTCGCGATACTGCCGCTCGCGGGTGGAAAGTCTTGCAAGATCTGACTCGAAATCCGGGGCATTCTCGCGAGAGATTTCTAACTCGGTCATCTGCTCCGAAACCCTTTGATCACGTACGATTTCGTCCCGAGGCACGACCGTTCGAGGAGCTACTAACCGACTCTGCGGAATCGAGGCTAGAGATCCACTGGCGCCCAGCAACACTACCGATGCCGCCATGATCGCTTTTCCGAGAAAGCTTCCAGAATGTCGCTCAAAGCCAATCCACTTCACCACGTTCTACTCCTTCACGACTCGCCAAACGCGACAAGTCTTGCGCCGGCATGAGCAAGACCAGTGCCACACTGCGACAACGACATAAACGCTTGAAGTTTCATGAAGTTTCCATTGCGCAAGGAGCCCGACTTCGTGAACACTACTCTTCCAACTGTCTAAACTTTAAACAACCGCATGAAAACTCCA
>JAGWZD010000256.1 GCA_018968995.1 Bdellovibrionales bacterium | reverse complement strand
CCTCGTGGCTCATAGTGAGTTGCTCCTTGGTTTGTTGATCAAGCAACTCAAACTTACGGTGCGCTCATTATGAGTCAACGAGGACACGCCTCATAATTTCCATCACCCAGCCCGGTACGATTCTTTTTGAGTCAACGCGGAACCAGAAAGTGTCGAAGGAGACACAGTGGTATATTTCTTAAGCTGTGATAGAGTGTCGGAATGGCTTTAAATAGGGGTTGGGCGAGAGAGGTCTCTCATGCGCTCGCTGCCGTGAGTGCCGTGATGGCGCTTGCGGGGTGTCCGGCTGCGACTACTTCTTCAGTAACCCGATCAGACTCTACGAACTACCTGAGCTCTTCGGCGGGTAGTTCTCCAACGAGTGTATTTGATGGAGGCCAGCTTCCAGATTTTGGTGGAGCGACGGAGCAATATTTGGATCCGCCCAATTCTTGCGAAGATTCGGGAGAGCGTGTCTCTACTGAGGTTTCTCGGGGTCTGAATATTGCGGCGTTTGAACGACGAATTCATAGCCTTCCCTCGCAGGGCGCTGGGTTCTGTGCTCGAGGGGTTCGAAAAAGCCTGAATGCCCTTTTCGGTACTGGGCCCGGCTTTGGGCCGCCAGCGAAAAAGTATAATGAACAGTTTTTGAGAAACTGGCGCACCAAAGACCACTGTTACAAAACAGTTTCCCGCACCGAAAACACTCCACACAGAGATCGCGACTTTGACATCAAGGTGCTACAGCCCGGGCCTGGAAGCAGCATTTTTGGACACATTGAAATTTACTATAAAGGCCGTTGGTACTCTGATTTTCAACAGGGCAGAAGCCTCTATGGGCGAAACTATGGTAGCTTTACCACTTATCGACTGGACCGTTGTAATTCCTCGGCATCCCTCGACCTGAAACCCTCAGGTCAAAAGAGCTTTTGGGTGCAGCTTTTTCATCGAGCCTTAGACTGGATGGTTTCTGATGCTTGGGCCACAGAAGCGACGGAGTTAACTACTGTTCCCTCGAAAGACATTCGATCGGTCAGTGTAGGCAGTGGCAAGTCGACCTGGCGTCTGGTGGATCGGTCCCAAAACCAAGGGATTATTTACATTCTGCAGTCAGGAGTAGGACGTGCCCGAAAGGACGTCGCCTCCGACACGAACTCAGCATTTGATCTACTTGAGAAGAATAGGAAAAAGCTTGGCGATGCCGCCCAAAAGCTGGCCGACGCCTATGTTCGAGACTGGATCACCACAGAGGGACGCTTAGCAGTTCAGAGGGTGGTCACAGGAATAAAAGAAATGACCCCTCTCGAACGCGAGGCCTATCGCAAGAATGGCTTGAAAGTAGGACCATAGGAGATCACATGGTGAGCTTTAGAAAATTTGGACTTTTGGCGGCAGTTATTTTTTCTATTCAGTCTCTCGCGGGAACGGTCATTCCAGTCGCGCCCAATGGTCAAGTGGATCGTCCTGCGTTGCGCGCCTATTTACATGAGCGCATCGGCAGCTCTCGACTCAATGGATATATGCCTCAAGACGGAGAGAAGTATGGCGTGGATGGATCGGTGAACTCATGGGTCAACCACTTTATGGCTCTCGCAAAATATGAATCCAGCTTCAACGCGAGAGATCGAAACGATGCCGACAAAGGGGGGTCTTTAGGTCTATTTCAGGTTTCAACGAAAGACGGTAGCCGTTATCGCGCCAACCCCACGGGTAAAGATTGGACCGAAGACGAGCTTTTTGATCCCGCCAATAATGCCACTACGGCAGTCGCTATTTACGAGCGAAATGTAAGGCGCGATGGGCGAATTGTAAAAAATGGCGCTGAGGCTGGAGCCGGGGGCTATTTCGCCGGAACAACGATGAGAAAAATAGCTCGAGACGCCGCAAACGGCACCATCGGGGACTTTAAGCGAAGCAATGCCACCGAGACCGTACAAATCTCCGGCCAAAAATAATCTCAGCTGAGCCTAGACCGCTTCTTGATAGTACGACTTTTCTCGGTACCTGAGAGCAACCGGAATATAGATGAGTGCGGTAATAAGCATGGCCCCAGCAAAGAAGAGGTAATACTGTGCGCCGGTGAGTTTACTCGAGCCATCGTCATTTTGGATGAGATAGTTGACCGCAGCAGTGAAGAGATTGCCCATCGAGACGGACATCAGATAGAGCGCCATCACCATCGATTTCATCGAGTTCTTGGCTTGGGTATAAGAAAACTCGAGAGCCGTGATTGAAACCAAGATTTCAGCAATCGTGAGAAGAAGGTAGGCCACGATCTGATACCAAATCGTTGGCTTGAGACCTGCGGCGATGAGGGTCTCGCAGTACGCGGGAATCAAAAAAGCAGGAATCATCATAAAAAAGCCGACACCGATTTTTCGAAGAGGAGTGAGTCGCCAAAATTTATCAATAACCGGATAAATAAACGTGAATGCTGCGATCAAAACCATAATCAAAATTGGATTGATGGCTTGAATCTGGGAGGGAATTGCAGCAGCCGTTTTTTCGTCGAAATGAATGCCCATGAAAGAAAGAAACTGCACATCCATCTTGGCGGCTTGAAGAACCCAGGCGCTTCCTGTCTGGTCATACAGCGACCAAAACATCGCCACAAAGGCATAGATGATAGAGAGTCTTCCCAATATTTTTAGACCCTCTAAAGAAAACGTGTCGCGCAAAAAAGAAGTTCCCGCTGGTGGAATATGAACGAACTTATTCCGCCCTAACCAAAAAACAAACGTGGCCAAAAACATGAGAATTCCAGGAATACCGAAGGCCCAGTGCGGCCCATAGTTTTCCAACAGCCAGGGGGTCATGAGCGTTGAAAAGAAGGCTCCAAAATTAATCGAAAAATAAAACCAGTTAAAGATCGAGGGGACAAGATGCTTGTTCTGTTCTCCGAATTGATCGCCTACGTGAGCTGAAACGCAGGGCTTAATTCCTCCCGATCCGATCGCGATAAGAGTAAGTCCCACCGCCAGGCCAGCCTGAGTGTCATCTAAAGCCAGTGCCAGGTGACCTAAACAATAGATGATCGAAAGGTTTAAAATGGTCTTATATTTTCCAAGAAAAGCGTCGGCTAAAATGGCACCAAAAATAGGCGTGAAGTACACAGCACTCGAGAAAAGGTGAAACCAGGTTTTCGCCTGCTCTTCTCCCATTGGGGCAGGGTGTCCGGTGCGGTCCGCGATAAACTTGGTCATAAAGACAACCAAGATGGTTTTCATTCCATAGAAGCTAAATCGCTCTGCCGCCTCATTTCCGATAATGTACGGAATTCCTGGGGGCATGGAGGACATAGCTTGTGGTTTGCTGCGGTACTGTGGGACGGTTTCTTCGGTATTCATAGAGTTATAAAAGTAGGGGTTTTTAGAAATGAGCGTGAAATCTCAGTCGATAACCCGTCTGGGTCAAGAGAAAACGCGCTGGCCGGACTGGGCGGGCTTTGATAGCCCATGCGGCCATGTGGTGGGTCATCCTGGCGATTCATTTGCTCGCGGCTTGGTTTAGTGTTGGCCATCACCATCCCGATGAACATTTTCAGATTCTAGAGCTAGCCTGGTACCGCTCGGGTCTGGCTCATAGCTCAGAGGCCGTTGCTTGGGAGTTTTCATCTCAGATCAGGTCAGGCCTGGCCCCTTGGATTGCATCTCGAGTCATGCTTGCCCTACCGGCAGCCGATCCGGAGACCATCGCTCGAATTCTAAGAACGGTAGCGAGTCTCT
>JAGWZD010000255.1 GCA_018968995.1 Bdellovibrionales bacterium | reverse complement strand
CTTGCGTAGGCTCCGCTGTTTCTCATGACTCCAATGTCGAGAAGAGGAGCGGCCTATGAAATCATTAAAACTGTTTTGGTCAGAGTGGTGCTCTTTTTGGTTTGATTCCTTTTCGGTCCAAAAGTGGCGTTTATTTCGCTCTGTGACCTGCTCGATCATGTTTATTGCTTATTTGATTCGGCACTTTTCTTTGGAGACATTCTTCTCAAAGACGAATGGGATCTACATTTCTGACCCTTCACAATATGTAAATATGGCCTACCGATGGAATTTGCTGAGCGAAATTCTTCCATCCCCCTCCGCATACTGGATCCTCCCAACACTTCATTTGCTGTATCTGCTCTGTCTTTTAATGCTGATTTTTGGATTTTTTTTGCGCTTCTCAGCCGTTCTGGCGTTTGTTCTTCATGTCTCCTTTATTCATGCCAATATTGGTGAGTTTACGGTGTGGATCTGATCTTCACGTTTTATCTATTCTTCATGTGCTTGGCGTCCGATCGTGTGGCGCCGGATGAGACTGGCCCTCGAGTGTGGTTGAGTAGCATGGCCTATCGTTTTGCGCAGATTCAGCTGTGCATCATTTATGCATTTTCAGGATGGGAAAAGCTTAAAGGACCGGTTTGGTGGAATGGAGAGGCTCTTTGGAGCGTGATCGCCAATCCACAAATGGCGCGCTTTGATTTCGGTTGGATGGTTCACTTCCCATTAGTTCTTGTGGGCGTGGCTTATCTCACGCTTTTTTGGGAAATCTATTTCCCAGTGCTGATCTGGATTCCGCGCCTAAGAGTGGTGACCTTACTCATTGGCCTAGGGTTTCATCTTTCGATCGCTCTCATGATGAAAATCGCCTTTTTTGGGTTCTTGATGATCGGAATCTATGTCTTATTTTTGACAGAAAAAGAGGTCCGTAGTGTCTGGAATGCATTTAAATGGGTTCCGGGCTTTCGGCGACTGGCCTTAAAAAACTTGTAAAGTCTGCTGGGGGCTTCCCGAAGAGTACAGTGTCTGGCTTAGAGGACTTTGGTGGGTACTCCGGGCTGAGACAACTTGACTGAGGACCGCTATTCACTGCCGAAGTCGCCCACTGCGGATGTACAGCCTCCGCAGATCCTGAGGAGGGGGGCGATGAAGGGTACAGCAACAGGGGGTAGTGGTCCTCGTCCCTTTTTTACTCTCCTACTTTCTGTCTTATTTCTGAGATAATCCGAGAACAATGACTCGTTTGAATCATATTGGCATTGCGGTGCGTGATCCCGAGACCCTAGCACGCGTTCTTGGACTTCTAGGTTTATCCAAGACTCACGACGAAAACGTTCCGGACCAGGGAGTCCGCACTCACTTTTTTCCGGCACTCGAGGGCCAGCAGGACTCTGGATATTTTCCTCAGATTGAGATTCTTGAAGTGCTGGACCCTGAAGGGACAGTAGCTCGGTTTATTGAAAAACGGGGTCCCGGTGTCCACCATTTGTCTTTTGAGGTGAAACGTGGCGAGTTGGACTCGCTTTGCTCAAAACTGCAGGCCGCTGGCGTACAGCTGATTTATCATGAGCCGCGTCCGGGTGCTCATGGGATGCGAGTGAACTTTATTCATCCGAAAAGCTCAGGGGGAGTTCTTCTGGAGATTACGGAAAGAGGAACGGAATGATTCCCATAAGAATCTCGAAAGCCATTCGTGTGCTTTTAGTTTTAAATCTAGCCATTTTTATCATTCAGAAGGTGAGCGACCAGTTTTTTGGTACCAGCCTTACCTTGAGCCTGGGATTGGTACCCAATGCTCTGCTTCAGGGAGCTTTCTGGCAGCTGATCACCTACATGTTTCTTCATGCCGACGTCGGTCACTTGATTCTCAATCTCCTGATGCTCGCATTTATTGGCTCTGAGCTTGAGTCGGTATGGGGTCTTCGGCGGTTTCTATTTTTTTATTTTTTCTGTGGGGCCATCGCAGGAATTGTTTATCTGGTTCTTCAGCTCCTGGTTTGGCAGGCCAACTCCCCCATGGTGGGCGCCTCTGGGGGAATCTACGGGCTGCTTTTGGCCTATGGGCTATTGTTCGGAGAACGGGTCCTCCTGTTCATGATGCTCTTTCCGATGAAGGCTAAGCACTTTATTTGGATTTTGGCCGGGGTGGAGTTCCTCACGGGGCTTTTCTCAGGAGCCCCAGGGGCAGCCTTAAGCAGTGTGGCCCATTTGGGGGGCATGGGCGGGGGGTTTGTCTACCTTTATGGCCGCGGAACCTGGCTTGTTTGGAGCCGTCGTCAAGAGACGCGCCGGGCCCAGCGGCCGAAAAAGTCGGGTAAATCTCACCTCAAGCTAGTTGTTGATCGCGAGAAGCCAGCCTCCAAGCCCGATTCAGAGGATGACGAGCCTCGTACCTGGCATTGACAGGCCACCGGGCCGGGGTTTAGAACCTCCGCCATATGGCTCTTCTTCATGAATCAATTGCAGATAAAAAGTTCGACACCCGTATGATCGAGCGAAACGTTCAGCGCGGTCAGCTCAATGCTTCCGAAGTAGATAAGTTCCTCAAGGATCTTCCAGACGACTCTGGAAGTTTTGAGGTCGTTACCGAGGAAGATCTCGAATTTCAGGAAAAAGTGTCTCGCCGTCCCTGAGTCTCGTTAAGCTTCAGGAGATCGGTCGACGCTTGAGTGGTTTCGGCGCTCTCTCGGCAAATCATCTTGTCTTGGTTCAGGAGTTTTCTTGGAAGCTCAAAATCCATCTATTGAAAACGTGACAATTATTGGGACCGGGCCCGCTGGTTTGACGGCAGCGATCTATTCGGCTCGGGCTAATTTGCAGCCTCTTTGCATTGAGGGCGAACAGCCTGGCGGTCAGTTGACCATTACGAGTGACGTCGAAAATTACCCGGGCTTTGAAGAGGGCGTCATGGGTCCTGAGCTCATGACCAAATTCAGGAAGCAGGCGGAGCGTTTTGGAACTCGCTTTTTTCAAGGCGATGTCCGTTCGGTAGACTTCTCTCGACAGCCATTCAGGCTGGAGTTGGCTAATGGGCAAACGGTGCAGACGCGAACGCTGATTATTGCGACTGGGGCTTCAGCCAAGTGGCTGGGAATTCCATCGGAAAAGCGTTTGATGGGCAAAGGTGTCTCGTCTTGTGCGACTTGCGACGGTTTTTTCTTTAGGAATCTTGATATCGCCGTAATTGGTGGGGGTGATACCGCCATGGAGGAAGCAACCTTTCTAACAAGGTTTGCTAAATCTGTTCTAGTGATTCACCGTCGAGACAGCCTCCGTGCGAGCAAAATCATGCAAGAGAAGGCTCAGAAAAACCCTAAGATTAAATTCCTGTGGAATTCTGGAGTAGAAGAGATTTTGGGTTCCGATTCAGTAACTGGCATACGCGTGAAGAACCTAGTTAACGGTGAACTGTCCGAGATTCCCCTTCAGGGTGTTTTTGTAGCGATCGGGCATCAGCCGAATACTGGTCTTTTTCAGGGAAAGCTCGACCAGGATTCTACGGGCTACTTAAAAGTGACCCCAGGAACCACTCGCACAAGCGTGCCGGGAGTTTTTGCTGCCGGGGATGTTGCCGATCACGTTTACCGTCAGGCTGTTACTGCTGCTGGAACGGGCTGCATGGCAGCCATCGATGCCGAGCGCTATCTCGAAGGTCACTGAGCCGATAGGGGGCTTTCATGGATTCAGGAAATCACGACAGCAAGGAAGTGGAGCTTCGGGATCTGGAT
>JAGWZD010000254.1 GCA_018968995.1 Bdellovibrionales bacterium | reverse complement strand
GGAGATGTCTCGGTGCGGACGAGGATGACTTTTCTTCCGAGATCATTTTTCCAGGTCTCAGCCGTGTCCGGATCAAAAACAATTTGGCCACACGCTGCTCCCGGAGATGCTGGAAGCCCACGAGCGAGCACCTTCTTATCGGCTTTTGGATCTAAAGTAGGATGTAGCAACTGGTCGAGCTGCTCAGGTTGCACTCGTGCAATGGCCTGCTCTTTCGTGATGAGCTTTTCGCGGACCATGTCGACGGCGATTTTTAGGGCAGCAGCAGCGGTTCGTTTGCCGTTTCGAGTTTGGAGCATGTACAAAACGCCGCGTTCAATCGTGAACTCGATATCTTGCATGTCTCGGTAGTGCTTCTCGAGCTTCTGGTAAGCCTTTACTAGTTCGCGGTAAGGCTTTGGCATCACTTTCTCGAGTGAAGGCAGCGTCTCGGCATTTTGATGTCGAGACACTTCATTGATGGGCTGAGGGGTTCGAATGCCTGCCACAACGTCCTCGCCTTGGGCATTGACCAAAAATTCCCCAAAGAACTTCTTTTCTCCGGTGGAGGGATCGCGAGTAAAGGCAACACCCGTGGCGCAATCGTCGCCCATATTTCCAAAGACCATGGCTTGAACGTTGACCGCTGTTCCCCAGTGTTCTGGAATTTCATTGAGCTTGCGGTAAGTGATCGCACGCGGGCTCATCCACGAGCCGAATACGGCGCCCACTGCTCCCCAGAGTTGCTCCCAGGGATCTTCTGGAAAGCTCTTTCCATTGAGCTTTACGATTTGTTTGTACTGGGCAACCAAGCTCTTGAGATCCTCGGCTGAGAGTTGGGTGTCGAGTTCGATTCCACGGGCGTGCTTGAGGTCTTCGAGTGCCGCCTCGAAATGGTTGGTGTGAATGTTCAGAACCACATCTGAATACATGGCAATAAATCGCCGGTAGCTGTCGTAGCTAAATCGGGCATCTTTGGACTCAGCAATGAGTCCTTCGATGGTGGCGTCATTCAGGCCAAGGTTCAGAATCGTGTCCATCATGCCGGGCATGGATGCGCGCGCCCCAGAGCGAACCGAAACGAGAAGGGGAGATTTTTTTCCACCAAAGGAACGCCCCATCTGTTTTTCCATCTTGGACATGGCAGCGCGAACTTGCGCCTCAAGACTCTTGGGGTAGGACTGGCGGTTTCCGTAGAAGTGCGTGCAAACCTCAGTGGTGATGGTGAAGCCCGGAGGAACTGGAAGACCCAGGCGGGTCATGCCATGAAGATTGGCGCCTTTTCCGCCAAGGAGGTCTTTCTGACTCTCGGCCCCGTCTGCTTTTCCGCCACCAAAAGAGTAAACAAACTTTTGGGCGAGCTTACTTACCCCAGTTTTCGAATTTTTCTTCGATGTACGCGCTGAGCTTTTCAGCGGGGATCCTTTCTTGGGCCATGCTGTCGCGGTGCCTGATCGTAACGGTGTGGTTCGAGAGAGTGTCATAATCGATAGTCACTCCAAAGGGGGTGCCGATTTCATCCTGTCGGCGGTATCGTTTGCCGATGGATCCCGCGTCATCGGTGGTCGCGCGGAATTTCTTTCGTACCGTATTGAAGACTTTGTCCGAGTACTCCACAAGCTCCGGCTTCTTCATCAGCGGGTAAATAGCCACTTTGTAAGGCGAGAGGTTCGGATGCAGCTCGAGCCACACGCGGTCGCCATCGGTGCGGTAGGCGTCAACGAGTGCTACGAGCAAGGTACGATCACAGCCTGCGGAGGTCTCGACGATGTAAGGAATGTATTTCTCTTTTGCGGCTTCATCGAAATACTCGAGTTTCTTTCCGCTAAATTCCTGGTGTCGCCCGAGGTCGAAGTCCGAACGATTATGAATTCCTTCGAGCTCTTGCCAGCCGAACGGAAATTCATATTCAATATCAAAAGCAGCCTTCGCGTAGTGCGCGAGTTCGCCAGGCCCGTGCTGATGAAAGCGGAGCTTATTTTTACGGATACCATTGTCGAGATGCCATTGAATGCGGATGGCTTTCCACTTCTCAAACCAGTCCATGTCGCTTCCTGGCTTCACGAAGTACTGCATTTCCATTTGCTCGAATTCACGAGTACGGAAGATGAAGTTTCCGGGAGTGATCTCGTTTCGGAAGGCTTTTCCAATCTGTGCGATTCCGAAAGGGATTTTTTGACGTGAACTCTGCTGGACGTTGAGAAAGTTCACATAAATACCCTGCGCAGTCTCAGGGCGCAGATAGACGATCGAAGCTGTATCTTCGAGCGGACCCATGTGGGTCTTGAACATGAGGTTGAACTGGCGCGGTTCGGTCAGTTCGCCTCCGCAATCCGGGCATTTCTTGGCTGCCACCACTGCGGGATCAAGCTTGTCGGCACGGAAGCGGGCTTTACACTTTTTGCAATCCACCAGAGGATCGACGAATCCAGCCACGTGGCCCGAGGCCTCCCAAACGCGAGGGTGCATCAGAATAGCAGCATCGATTCCTTCGATGTCTTCACGGTCGCACATCGAACGCCACCAGCGCTCTTTCACATTGCGCTTCAGTTCTATGCCCAACGGTCCGTAGTCCCAGCACGCATTGATGCCGCCGTAGACTTCGGAGGAGGGAAAAACAAACCCGCGACGCTTGGCCAGCGACACGAGGTCGGCCATGTCCTTGAGATCAGTCACCACGCGGGGTGCTTCGGTTGCAGAAACGGTGCTCGACGACGGAGTTTCGGTGCTCATAACGTGCCGAAATCGTTAGCAGACACCGGTTCGAAGTAAAAGCGTTTTACCTGACCCAGTCGTAGTTAAATGACACGGAGATGCGGTCCTGATCCGACTGGTTGGCGGGCACTTCATGCCTGAGCCAGCTTTCAAAAAGAAGCAGTGCGCCGGGCTTGGGTTGAAAGCTCCAAAAAGGGTTGTCCTGACAAGGCCTTCCCATGAAAAGGCCCAGCCTCGGGTCCTCGATCTTGAAACTTCCGGCTCCCTTGGGGACCTGGACGTAGTAAGTCCCGCTGATCACAGACAAAGGATGCAGGTGGAACGAGTGGTGGCAGTGACGCCCCATGATGTTGACCCAGCAGGTCGACATTTCGATCTTTCCTGAGGGCGGGGCGATCCGGAGTGCCTTGAGGTACTTTTTGACCTCGCCATCGATGACTTTTTTGAGCCCGGCAAAGGAGGGCGAGCGGTAGGGCAGGTCCGTGATCGTTCCGTAGGAAGTGTAGCCCGCGTCGTAATTCGACTTTGACCACTGCTTTCCAGCGCGGTCGAGCTCTCTAAAGGCGTAAGCTTCTTTTGAGAGCTGCGAGTTGAGCTGGGAGGCCTTGGCTGCGGGGAGCTGTGTGGTCCAAATCTGGGTCGGAAAGAGGGATTTTAAGCTCATTTTAAGCCTTCTTTTTAAACCTGCTTTTTGAACCACGGAACAAACGCGCTCGTCGTGCGCTGGTACTCCCGGTAGGCGTCTCCGCGGCGCTTGAGCGAGCCTTCTTCGGCAAGCTTCACTCCCGTCACATTGAGCAAGAAGTGCAGCATGATGAGCGGGCAGTAGAGTGTCCAGACGCCATGTGGCTGGGCCAGCGCAAAGACAAAGTAGGCAACCCAGATCATCCACTCAAAAAAGTAGTTGGGGTGTCTTGAGTAGTTCCAGAGTCCCTGCTGGCAGACTTTACCTCGGTTGGCCGGGTTGGCGGCAAAGCGCGCGAGCTGGCGATCGGAGAGGGTTTCGCCCAGCAGAC
>JAGWZD010000253.1 GCA_018968995.1 Bdellovibrionales bacterium | reverse complement strand
TCGAAGAAAGGCTTCAACTCTTCTTCAAAACCCTCCGAGACGAGCAACGACAGAGCGAAGCACTCAAGCTTGCGGCGTGAGTCCAGTTCATTCAGCTTCGGTACGATTCATTTTTGAGGCAATACGGGTTTAGCGGTTTTGTGACCTGATCCATCGCCCTGCCGCTCCATTGAGCGCGTTCGTTCCAAAGAACTCTTCTGCGTTCCTGAAAAATACCGGCTGACCCTCTACAAGCACATGACCTAAAGCATCCTGGGGTGCTCCTGCGGGACGACGAATACCTTTCTCATAAAGTGTGGTGGCCGCGCGCAGTCCTTGAACCTCTGTTCCCAGCTGGCCCGAAAGTAGAGAGTCCCGAATTCCCACCAGTTGCGCAGACCGATTGGGCTCCTTTACTTTTTGCATTACGGTGGCGCGAAGCTCACTCCAGGCTCTCAAAGCTTTATCTGTGCCACCAGGGAGAGGAACACCCCCGGTATTCACGGCGCCCGACCCTGCAGCAACAAGCCCAGAACTTTTCGCCACCGCATCGGCCCCCTGGTGAACCTTGCTCCCCTCCGAAGTTGAAATCAGCTTTTTCTGTTCCAACACAGACTCTGACTGAAGACGCTTCTGATACGCCTCTATCAGCTCCAATTCCGAAGGGCTCAGTTTTCCTCCATTTTTTGCGCGCAAAGCCTGCTCTAAGATCACCACATCTTTGAGCTTCTCTGCCGCAGGCAGGTCGACATAGGGTCCCATCTGAACTTCAACTTCACGAAGACGCGATTCCAACTCTTGAATCGTAGCAGAGGACTTTCCGGAAGCCCTCGCCTCGGCTAGGCTTTGGCGAGCACCCTCTAATTGCCATGAGTTACTCTTTTTCCAGCCCTCGTGAATGCCTGAGGACATCTCTTCAATATCCTTCAGTCTCGATGCCTGTCGCCCGGCAACCACTTCAGCGTAATTTTTTGCCGGACCTCCATTCAGCTTCTGATTGAGGGCTGGCACCAGTTTCTCTGGGCTTTGATTGATGTTTTGAACCAATTTTCCATCCTCGATCGATAAACCAGAGAAACCTGCCTTCTCGAGTCTCGCCTTAGCCTCTAAGGGCGCGGCCCCCTCTAAGGCTGACTCGGGAACCGGCTTATTGCGTGGTGTATCGATCGACTTCCCTTGAGACTCGAGGGTCTTTTGATAGCCCTGTCTCCACTGGATATGGCCATCATTTGTGAGTTGCTGAGCAATTCTTTCCGTCGACTCGGCAAGATTCTCGGAGGACGATGCCGCCGACTTCAACTTCGCTGCTGAAAAACCTTTTGCGACCATTGGAGCAAAAGGCAAAAGATTAGGGGCGACTCGAACGATGCTGGAAAGGATGCAAGCTCGGTAATTCGCCATCACCTGCACCTGAGCAGACTCTGCCCCTCCTGGACACCCTGAAACCGCTTTCACTTTTTCTTTTCCAGAAATCTGATTCAAGTGCCCGTCACACTCTTTCACTGCAGCTTGAACGCCCTGAGAGAGCCACCAGGAATCGATGGCTAGACCTCCCGCTTTAGCGACCAGCACAGCTCGAGCCGAGGCTGGTATCGACACCAATTCTTTTCCAGCGAACTGCGCTGCTCGCCCAATTACTCCAGCGGCACGGGCCTCGGTTGCTGCAGTCATCGCAACCTTGGCGCCCGCGGCGACGGTGCCGAGTCCCGCTGTCGCGATCGTGAGCCCGGCGCCTACCGCGAAATCTGTCGTTGCCTGACCTAACTGCTGACGCGCCCCACGCATTTCCTGTCGACACTCAGCAGCCCCTAGAAAGTTCTGAACGGCTAAGTCTCCCGAAGTCAGAGAGTCCGCGCCACGAAAGGCCTGCGCTCGAAAGGGAGGCGTTTTTTGCAATGTCTCTTCGAGGTTATCGCAAGCTCCACAAGATAGAGGTCCGCTCAAGCACTTCATTCCTTGCTGATATTGTAAGAGGTCCTTCGAAATCGCCTGCCGAGTGGCGCGAAGCTGCGCTTGAAGCGCGCTTTTTACGTTTCCTTTTTGGGGATCATAACTCGCTCTGAAGGCCTTGCCCTCCAGCGCCGGATACATCGACAAAATCGCCGACTTCAGCGTCTTTAGCTGATGGATCTTCTCGACTTGTTTGAGGTCTTTGGTCGCTGTGTCGGGCAAAGACACCAAACCCAGCTCACTCCCAGCCATTTGCTCTTCTCGCCCCTGCTTCAATTCCTGAATCTGACGGTCAATGCCTGCACTCATCCCTAAAACTTTTTCTATCTCTGCTGCCTGTTGGTCCAATCCATTTTGGGGCTGACACGCTTGAAGTGCTCGACATTTCTCATCGACCGCTTGGATTCCAGAGCCCGAACACGTCTGATCACTCAGAAGCCTTTGTCCCAGGGCAGAGTCAATTGAGGCTAGGATTTCTAACGATGACTGAGCCCCCATTTTAAGTCGATTCATGCTCAGATAATATTCCGCCACAGCCACACTCTTTTCATCGTTCCCCTGAAGCTGGGCTTGATCCAGACAGGAATTCACGAGTGCGGGGTCCGCGCCCAGTGTCGTGAGCGAGTTTTCTGCGAGCCTTTTTTCAATTTCGAGGGGTGGCGTCTCTAGGGTTTTTAGCACCACCACCTTACATGCATCGCGAGGAGTCTCCACGGGCATTCCAAACAAATTTCCCACCGACTTAAAAAGTCCCGCCTCTCGATCTTTATGAATCTGGTCTTGGATATACCCGACACACGATGGCGCCGGTGCGACCAAGCCCGAGCCGCAGGAGGCCTGAGGCGATCCGGCCTCACGGGTCACCGTACTCATGACCGCAGGTAACCGTGAAACATCGCCCGCAACATCGCAGCGCGATGCTGAATTCGCAACCCCACGGAGCGATAAGAGGCCCAGCACTATGAGCCCGACTCGAAACATGGAAATCCCTCGCTACTAAGCTTATCGGAGAAACCGCAGCAAAAAATCATGTGTCATGAAAGACAGGGCAGGATTGTGGCCAGGCTTTAATTCGCGGCTGGCGCGGTCAGGGCCGAGCAAAGCTCGGGCTGGCTTCGAAGACGGCTTTCTACTTGCCCCAGAAGCCCAAAACAGTCTGCATTGACCTCTGCCTGTTGCTTTCTCAAGGGGTTGAACTCCCCCTTGCTGCCGCCATGAGTTCTTAAAAGAACGGCAGCATACTCCACCGCAAACGCTGGACATTCTTTGGTGGTCTTCTGCCATTGAAAACCCAGCTCCGATTCAGAACCCCAGTTTTTCTTCCAACCCTCCACGACACTGGCGCGGTGACCGCCCATTTGAATCGTCGCTGAAACACCCTGGTGAAAGACCTCAAAAAAGCACTGGGGTGGAGGGGATTTCTGATAAGTGGCCAACAAAGGCGCCAAGACTTCACTGGTTCGACTTGCTCCCCAAGAGGCCTGGAAAGGGCCTGCTTCAGCAGAGTCTGCCGTGCTAAACGGATCGGCCATATGACGACCCACGTTCGGTATTCCGGCACTCTCCATCATGCCAAGGCCCATCAAAAGCGTGTATACCTTTCTGAGCGTAGAAATACCGCTTTCACTACTTCGATTGGCTGTGTTGTGATTGATCAGGTTCGACGGAGAGAGCTTCCCAAACTGAGCATCATAAACAGTGAGAGCGTCTTTTGTTTTTTCGCCACGCTTACTATTTGAAACGACCTGAACATCCGCACGATTGGGCTCACAGACAGAGCGCGCAT
>JAGWZD010000252.1 GCA_018968995.1 Bdellovibrionales bacterium | reverse complement strand
CGTGCACTTCGCGGCAAACAAAGTAATCTCTTGACGCGGACTTCATCGAAGCCCTCCATCATGCAAGTCGAATATCCCTGAGCGCTCATTGCCAACACGAAGTTCTCGGCAGCAAGAGCGGAAGACTTCAAAGCCACTTCCTGAAGATCACGGAAGGTATGTGGACCCCGCGGTACAGGCCTAAAAAATCCTACACACCATGAGCCGATCGCTCGAGCGAATCCCCACAGGTTTAAAAAACCAGCTCGATAGGTCACTGGGACAAGACTTTTGTAGTACAGCCGCACTAATTTAGGAGCATTGATACTTTCGACGTATTCTACGAGTGGGTCGCACGAGCGCTTCCATAGCGTTGGGTCGGCAACAATCACGAGTAACTCCTGGGCAGTTCTTGCCGCTGCTTGACTAAAACACGCGCGTACCAACTCGGCTTTTTTTTCCTCACTACGAACCCAGTAGAAATTCCACGTCTGCAAATTTGACGAATTTGGTGCCAAAATCGCCGCATCTAAAGCTCTCTCAACAATTTCCAGAGGCACCAATTCATTGGTGAATTTGCGAATACTGCGTCGCGCACGAATAACGTCAAAGAACTCCATCGGCATCTACCCCTATTCCCTGACAATAACACGGCTCACTCACCTCAAGACAGACGGGCAAAAAGAACCGACTAGTACACACTTCTCGAACAGCTACAATATTCGGAAAAGCAGTACTCACTCAATTGCGATTCTAGTTTCCGAGGAACGTTAGGAGAAATTTCGATGCAAAGAAAAGTAATTCAACATGGACTTTGTTCCACACTGCTTCTGATGGCTGCATCAGCGAGCTACGCTGACCAAAAGCAAGCACAAAACGAAGCTCAACTCGTGAAGTCTAGCTCGACGACGATTCCGGATCAAGGATATCGCTTTCATGCCAGTCTCGGCTCTGGTTTTGGTAGCGTGATGGGTGGACAGTATCAATCCTCACCTACCGGCACCACCACGATAGGAAGCCTGGGCGTGGGCCGCAGAACCCGCCGCTGGGAGTGGGATACCAATCTGGGTTGGGGTTATTCACCAAGGTCGGGATTAGACAGCCTGGGTCGACCCGTCTCGATTAAGATTCGCTCTGCACGCGCCGACCTGAGCGCAAGGTTTAGACTCACCAATTTCTTTCAGGTCGGACCGATCCTCGCTTCGAACTTCGGAACCGACACTCGATTTAACACCTCGGTCGGCGACTCGATTCCCACTTTCTACGGTGGAGCTAAGGCTTTACTAGACGTTGGAAATGTCGGGATATTCCCGCTTCAAGCGTGGGCTGAAGCTCTGACCGAAGTATCCTCGTTTGGTCGAGACGCTTTAAATCTGATTGCTGGGGTTCGCCTTAGCCTTCCGATTCAGGAACGACGCGTTGATGTGATTAGCCTCTCGCAGGCAGCTCCTCGACGAGATGTTCGCGTGGTGCTGGATAATAAAAAAGTGTTCTTCAAAACATCTTCTTCAAAGATCAAGCCCGAGATTCAAGCAGCTCTCGCGAAAGTGGCGAATCACTTAGCCAAGAACGCCAACGACTGGGACTCGATCGAGATTTCAGGTCATGCCGACATTCGTGGCTCAAAGGAGTACAACGACCGCCTCTCTCTTCAGCGGGCTATCAACGTGCAGAAGGAACTCACCTACTCAGGATTTGATCAGCGCCGTGTAAGTGTTGAGGCTTTTGGATTCTCGAAACCAGCAGATCCAAGTGACGGACCTAATGCTTGGGCACAGAACCGTCGAGTTGAGCTGACCTTTCGAAACGTTGCAAACGCGACGGCTTTAGAAGAGCTGCTGGCTCCGCTGAACCCAGCGTACTCGAACAAGAAGAACTGAAAAGGACTCTAGCCATGAAAACAAAGAAAAAGAACCTATACTATCTAGTGACCTTCGCCGCTCTAGTCTCAGCTTTGGGAACCACTGGCTGCGGTAAGACTGTGAGCGCAATCGGAAAACTCACCGGCGACGGCGCAATCGATGTACCCAAGGGTGACAGCTGTGAGACAGGAGAACGCTCACGTTGGAGATGGCTTCAGCCCCCGGTGACTACCAATAAGTCAGTCGATTTGCTCTTTGTGGTGGACACCTCTCTTTCTTTGATCACGCAAAGAAAGGCTCTTTCGAAGTCCATCTCGCATTTCCTTTCTACTCTTCCAGCAGACGCAGACCCTCGGGTAGCGGTAATGCTAGGACATGGGGGCTCATCCAAATGGAGCGGCAGATTGTACTCTCGAAAGGACGATCCTCGAGTCATTAATCCGAAGGCTTTGAGCGTCGAAAAGGCTGAGAAATATCTAGAAGACTCCCTCACTTGCCCAGCCTTAGATTTTGGCTACGGTAATGGAGAGATGCTGATGTACTCTCTCATGCAAAGTCTTGACGATTCGAAATTTGCAGAGATTCGAAGCCAGGGCTTTTATCGCCCCGATGCGTCGCTTGCAGTGGTTTTTCTGACTGACGAAAACGATACCTGCTTTGATCCCCTACTCTACGGATATACCAAAGCGCCGGACTATCGACCTTCATTCTTTGGCTTAGAGAAAGAGGCGTATAAACGATACTGCGTGGACGCCAAAGGATCACTACAAGTCTCCACGACTGCAGTCATTAGTGCGCTCCGAAATCGCCTTCCCGGCAAGCCCATCACGATGGCCGGTATCGTCCATTTAGACCCGTCCGGAATTTTTAAATATGGTGAGGAAGCGATCGGACATGGGATTATTGAACTGGTTCAGGAAAACTCCGCGGGAAATCCGACTGGACCCACCAGCTCTCTACTCATGGATCTTGTTTCGGGAGACTTTGGAACCACACTCCAGCAATTGGGTAGTATGGTTTCGACGAAGTTCTCTCTCATGACCTCCTTCCCTCTCGTTGGTGATACTGAGCCTGATTCAAACACGCTTCTAGTCACGGTTGACGGTAAGGAAGTCAGCTCAACCTACGATGCGGCTACTCGGACCATCAATATCCCTGGTGCAGAAGCAGGATTTCCAGGATCACAGGTAGACGTTTCCGCCTGCTCTTTGTGACCTGAATTATAGCGAATAAAAAAGGGTGGTACCGATTCCGGTACCACCCTTTTTTTGACTTAGAACCTTACTCTATCCAAAATCTCTACGGATCAGCGCATCAGCGTCAGGGTTTCGACCTCGAAAACGCTCAAAAAGAACGGCTGGATGTTCAGATCCACCTTTGGATAAAACATGTTCTCGAAACTTCTTAGCCACTTCTTTGTCAAAGAGGCCATGCTCCTGAAAATACGAAAAGGCATCTGCATCAAGAACCTCAGCCCACTTATAACTGTAATAACCAGCCGAGTACCCCCCAGCAAAAATATGCGAAAATGAGGTTGAAATAGATGTTCCGTCAATTCGAGGAAGCACCTGGGTTTTAGCCAACACTGCCCTCTCAAACTCTTCCAGCTCAGCTACACTTGAGGGATCTTTTGCATGCCAGGCCATATCCAGGTGAGCAAAAGCCAACTGCCGGAGGCAATACCAACCCGCCATGAAGCGAGAGCTTTGTTTTATCTTACGAGCTAACTCATCTGGAAGCGGCTCTTTTGTTTCATAGTGCCTTGCAAACAAATCGAGCGATTCTTTCTGCTCCGTCCAGTTTTCCATAATTTGGGATGAAAGCTCGACAAAGTCCCAATAAACATTCGTTCCAGCCACCGACCGATAGGTGCACTCACTCA
>JAGWZD010000251.1 GCA_018968995.1 Bdellovibrionales bacterium | reverse complement strand
TCTTTGGGATGATGAAGCTTGTCCATTCGATGAAGTTGGTAGCCGATCCCCCGAAACAAATGACGAACAACACCAAATATTTTCGTTCGAGCAAATCGAAGGTTTTCTCGATTTTTGACTGCTTTTCTCGCCTCTTTTAGAACGAAATTAAAAATAAAAAGTTTGGGCCCACGAAGGCGTGCGCGAACTAGGGACTCTGCCTTTTTTCTAATTTCTTGTTCGCGGGTCTCCATCTCAGAAATGTTATAAGACTTTCTTTTGACGTAAGATCGAACGGCTTCAATAATAAACCCTGGATCATCATGAAGATCGTCTTCTTCCAGCTTGAGCTCATTAATGCATCGAAAACCGTAACGATCCAGGAACTCGTCTATCTGAGCCCTTAACTCGGGATATAAAGGTTTGTCACACATAAGCTCTGACAAAAGTTCTGAGGTTGACTTATCGAGAAGGGCGTTTTTCGTTTTTTGAGCCGACGCAGTCTTGTCCACCCAAGAAGCGATTCGCATCAGCATCTTCGTGGGCTCGGTGCTCTCAAGATCTCCCTCGCCACAAAGAAGGTCATTTTGAATCGAAGCACTCTCAGCCCCAGGCAGCCATTTTTCAGTAAGCTTTTTGAGTAGCCCGAAGAAGATCATGCAAAGATAGTCGTTAATAATTGGAGCATGCCAGCGGCGTAGGACTTGCTCGTCGAGTTGTTGGTAGATCTTGACGTGCTCAGTTAACGGGAGACTTTGAAAGTCCAGCTTTCGAGTTTGTTCGTAATGATACTCAAAATGCTCTCTAAAGTTTTTTATGATCGAATCCACTTTCCACCAACGGTAGACGGTTCCCATCAGAAGTCGAATACGTTGATCCAAACGATAGGAAATGGGATCGGGATCAAACTGAAATTCCCTCGCAACCTCGGGCTTGAGTCCTTGGCGCACTCCCATCATGGTTTCCATGAATTGCTTATTATTCGAGGCCCCTGGTAGCATGAGTACAAGCCGATACCAGTTCGCTAGGTTGTAATAGATTCTGCCTCGAATGAGCCCGAGCATGTTTCTAAACATGGACTCTCTGGCTCGAATGGCGGTTTGTGGAACGCCAAGTATCTCACAGAACTGAATATACACTTGGCGGTATGCGGAGCTCGCGAAAGAAAAAGTAAGGGGGCTCGTGACTCCGTTATAGCTTTCAATAATGTTTGAGTTGTCCCAAAGAATCGCGGAGGCTCCGTTGATGCTTTTTGAGTAATAAGCAGGATTTGGGATCGAAGTGATCGGTCGAGACTGCAGGCAATAAAGCACCCCTTGTTCAAATGCCCATTCGCAGTCTTGCGGTGAGCTGAAATGTTTTTCGAGCCTTAAGCATAACTGCGACACCTCGTTGACTTGAGCGTCTGTGAGACTGCTGGTGCTATTTTTATTTGGATCCAGAGCAATTCGCTCGACGCCGCCAAGCGCAGCTCTCATCAGGGCTTTTTGCTTTTGGGCGATCGCCCGATTTTTGAGCTTTCCTGTTTCTCGCTCTACCTCGTAGTGATCGGCTTCAAGCTCGCCACTGACGAGCCCCTCTCCTAGACCAAACACAGACTCGATCACAAGAGTGTCACGGTCGAGTGGATGTAGAGGGTTTACTGAGAAACCTACCCCAGAGGCCTCACTGTTGACCATCTTTTGAATGATGACCCCCATTTGGAGGTCCTTCATTCGGAGTCCCTTCTCTACTCGATAATGAAGTGCCCTTGCAGAATAAACTGAAGCCCAACATCGGCGAATAGAGTCTGTAACTGCGGTCAAACCGCGCTGATAAAGATAGCTAGAATGTTGGCCAGCAAAGGAGTGGGCAAGCCCATCTTCGTCAAGTCCACTCGAGCGAACTGCGAGCCACTCTTCGTTCCACTCGCGAGCATGAATCAGTTGAGCGAGTCGATCTATAAAGTCCGACGAAAAAGGGCTCTTGATAATTAAATCCTCTGCTATCTTTTCTATAGTTTCGAACGGCTCGGCCCGGGAAAGGTAAAGATCGATACGCTCGTCGATCTGGTGGATTTTTTTAAACTCATCGAAAACAAACGCACTGATACAAAAAAAATCTGGAACTCGGAATCCAGCTCTAATGAGTGAAGAAAGATGTCGGGCTTTTCCTCCCGCGGAGGCCACGAATAGGTCTGAAGGGTCTAGGCGAGGATCAAGAATCGGAATGTTTTCTGTCGCTCTGAGGGTAGGAGACAAGCATCACACTCCGATCCGAAAAAATTTTGTTATAAAAACGCTCGCCAAATGCGCCAGTAATCCAATAGTTGCGAGGACCTCGACGATCTTATGAAGATGGGGCCTCAAACTCCAAGCAATGGCTGCGGCGAGGGTCAAGCACATGAGTGGAACACAGAGCTTATCGACATGAAGGTAGAGGGCCCCGAGGATGCCAAAGCTTCCCACCAGTAGAATTCTCAGAAGTGTTCCCGGAACGCCATAAACCTGCGGGTAGGTTTTCAGTATTGGATGTGCATTCATTGAAAGCTTTCGGCAAAGCTCATAGGTAAAAAACCCACCGAGGGCGGTCATGCCCAGGAAAAGGGTGGGTGCGTTCCAGAGTTGCTGAGGAGCAAAAAGTGAAACTGGAAAGGCCATGAGAGGAATGAGCACTACCTGGTGGGTGACACCGTAAATAAAGGGCTTCTCTCCAATCCAAGAACCGATAAAAAACTCTTTGAACATAAGCCCCAGGTAGATGGAGTTAAAAATGTAGATTCCAGCTGCTTTGGGGTGCTGCATGCCCACCAAGAGAGCCCCAAACCCGATCATGCCGATTAGCCCAAGATAAATGGCCGTCCGCACGTGTTTCCGATCGATCAACCCGCGGGGTAGCGGCCGGTGAGGATGTGCAATAAGATCTTTTTCGTAATCTTTGTATTCGTCCATTAGTCGAAGCTCGAAAAAAAATAGCAATAGTCCGATCAAGCTAAGAGCCCAAGCTGAAGTCGTGGAGGACGGCCCTTCTGAATATAAATAGGCACCGCTTGAGGTCATTGCAATGACCAGAAGAGCGTAAGTAGGGATCGGAAATCGTTCCTGAATGTAGGTTATCCAGTGAGCCATGGCGCTCCTTTCTGAATCGTGGTGCTGCGGTCGATTCGTGATCTGTGGCGGCGATCTCTGAAAATACTCAGATCTTCAATATGGTGAACATCAGGATGATTTTTTCGGATCAAGCGCTCCTTTGAGACCACCGAGTCTCCCAGGAGCCAGATCGAATTTTTTTTGTCGCGATGAATAAATGCGGATGACTGGCCTAAAGTGCAATAAATGGCCTGTTCGAGTTGAAAATCCTCCAGATTTTGTTGTGAACGCCCCTGGAACCAGAAAGCGCCAGAGTCTGAGATTTTTATCCTATCGCCCATTTTATGCCAACACCGCCCTTTAGAATCGACTCGTTTCGAGATCTGATTATCGATTTCACTTCCTAGGTACCGTGGACAGACATGGGCGCCACTGACCCAAAGACTCGACTCATGATTTTGATACTCGACCTCAGGAATAGGTTTACCTAGAACCAGAGTCTGAAAAAAACCTGCCCTTCTGCTCTCGTTCACCGCTTTTTTGGCGTCTATCTGGGCCACCGGCTCTGCCTCAGTGCTGCCGTATACGTGGGTAAACGAGGTTTCGGGTAGGGCTGAAAAAGCTTGCTCGAAGAGATCGCAATCCGTAAGAGCGCCACCGACATGTATTGAGCGGAGTGAT
>JAGWZD010000250.1 GCA_018968995.1 Bdellovibrionales bacterium | reverse complement strand
CCCTTCAAGACCCGCAGGCCATTCGAAGGATTCTCGATCCTATTCTGGAGCTGAGAGAGATTCGACGTCAGAGCACCCCCATTCTCTTGAAGCTTGCCCCGGAAATCGAGAGCGAGGGTCTTGGCGAGCTTTTAAGTGGGTTAGAGGACCGAGTAGATGGATGGGTGCTGACCAACACACTCCAAAAGTCATCTGGGGACCGAGTGGGTGGACTCAGTGGTGGCCCACTTCGAGATATTTCTCGGTTGAGGTTAAAAGAGGCCCTAAGCCGGACGAGTAAGCCCGTCATCTCTTGTGGGGGCATTATGGACATCGAGGAGGCGAGGTCACGCCGGGATCTTGGGGCGACTCTCATTCAAGTGTACACCGGGTATATTTACGGCGGTCCTAGCTATCCCGCTGCACTTTCTCAGGCGTGGAACAAAAGCGTCTGATCTGTTGAAAGTTCGCTAAAAAAACAAAAAAAAAGCCCCGGGTTTCCCCGGGGCCTCAGTAAAAATCGCAGAAAAAGAATTACTTCTTCTTCTTAGCGGTTTTCTTCTTAGCAGTCTTCTTCTTAGCAGCTTTTTTCTTAGCCATTTTTTTTCTCCTCCGTTGGAGATTGGTCGTTGACAACCAATCCTCAGAACAATTGTTACCTCGAACTTCATGGATAGCAAGCAGCAATCAATTTTTTTTTCGTTTTTTTTATCATCCTGGACCTTCGGAAGACCTCGAACACGGATCGAAGCCTCCGATCTTTTTTGGTCTTAAAAAAAACCACAAAAATTCAGCCTAAAAATAGAGTTTTTTATGAAAACGCGTTTTTGTTATCGCCCTTGCGCTGAAGCCTCCGGTACGGCATGAACGGAGCATGGTGGACGCGAAAAACGAGAAAAAAGCGATCGAGGAGGCTGCTTGGGCTGCTCTTGAGCCCCGAGAAGCTCGAAAACGACGCCGTGAGCGTGTCCTCATCCTCTTGTTGGCGGTCGTTTTGGTGGTCCTCACGGTGGTTGAGTTCCGATTGACCCGTGTCTCAAACACCCTACCTCTGGTAAACAGCATCTTTTTCTTCGGATTGCTGAACATCAATCTCATTATTTTGATGTCGCTGGTGTGGTTGGTATTCAGAAACATTGGAAAATTGTTCCTCGAACGCCGCCGAAAAGTCCTTGGATCGAGGCTAAAAACAAAGCTTGTTGTGGCCTTTCTTGCGTTTTCAGTGGTCCCGACCATCCTTCTATTTATTATTTCGGCTCTTTATATCAACACGAGCTTCGACAAGTGGTTCTCGCTGAAGGTTCAGAACACTCTTCAGTCTTCGCTGGAGATTGGGCGTGTATTTTTTACCAACGCAGAGGAGCAATCCTTTCGCTTTGGTGAGCACTTGGTGCCGAGTGTTCAGTCTCGGGTCAGTAGCGGTGCACCTTTGGCCCCTTTTTTAGAAGAGCAGAGCAACCTTTTGGGGCTTGATGCGGTGGAGTTCTACCCAGACCCACTCGAGGAACGCATTTTGGTAAGGCATCGGACTCGATCAGGGCTTCCCGAGTTTTTGCCGCGACTACCGGTAGAGGTCCTGACAAAGGCCTTCTCTGGGGAAAAGCTTTCGCTGGTTCAGCACCTAGGTCCTGGAGACTTGATACGTTGTTTGGTGCCGATCAAAAAATCATCTGGTTCAGAGGGGGTTATCGTCGTTAACACCTTCGTACCCATTAGTGTTGTGAACAAGGTGGACGAAATCTCAAACGTGATTGACGATTACCGCGAGGTCAATCCGCTTCGTTACCCCATTAAGTCCACTTATCTTGTTATTCTGATCATGATTACTTTGGTCATTATATTTGTTGCCATTTGGCTGGGGCTCTACCTTGCTCGGCAGCTCACTGTTCCGCTAGAGCAGCTTGTTCAAGGTGCGCAAGAGGTTGGAGCGGGAAACCTGGACATTTCCGTTAAGATGGTTGGTCATGACGAAATTGGAACCTTGATCCAGTCCTTCAACCGAATGACCCACGATATTCGCGAAAGTCGCCAGCGATTAATCGAAACGGGTGCCGACTTAGAGCGTCGTCGTAGACAATTGGAGACCGTGCTTTCAAGCATTGGAACGGGTGTATTGGTGGTCGACTCTGCCGGAAAAATCATTCAAATCAATCGAGCGGCTGCTCAATTACTAGAAGTGGATCGAGATCGCTGCATTGGCCTCAGAGCGCATGAGGTTCTGTCCGATAAGCACTCCACTCTGACCCAAGTTATTGATCGGGGGCTAGATCAGGCCGAGTCTTTACCGCAGAGCGAGTCCGGAGCAGATTCGGCGCCAGAAGACCTTTTACCCTGGATGGATCAATGGAACTTCAGCAGCGAGCGCGATGACTCTCAGAAGACGCTTGCCGCGATCTCCACCCATCTTCCGGATGCGGAAGGAGCCGGAGGGTTAGTGGTGGTGATTGAAGATCTGACTCCCATTCTAAAAGTGCAACGCGAGACAGCCTGGCGAGAGGTCGCTCGTCGTATTGCTCACGAAATTAAGAATCCACTCACCCCTATTAAGCTGTCAGCTCAGCGGCTCCAGCGTAAACTGGGAGGCATTGAAGGTCGTGAGGGTGCCCTACTGCAGGAGTGTACTGAAACCATTATTAGGCATACCGATGAACTCAAAGAGATGGTGAATGAATTTTCAAATTTTGCTCGTCTCCCTCAGGTTAGCCCCGCGCCACACGATCTTAATGAGGCTGTCCGTGAGGTAGTCTCGCTTTATGAGCAAGCCCATACGGGTTTAGAATTTCGATTCTCTCCGGATCCAAATCTGCCGATCTTCGACTTTGACCGAGATCAAATCAAACGAGTGATTATTAATCTGATGGATAATGCCGTGTCTGTTCTTGCCGACAGCAATGCGACTGCGAGCTTGTCCCGAGGGAAGATCGAAATTGACACTGGTTTTGAGGCAGACTTAAAGATCGCTCGCCTTTGGGTTCGAGATAATGGCCCTGGAATGAGTGAGGATGTTCGAGAGAGAGTGTTTGAGCCCTACTTCTCGACCAAAAAAGAGGGTACCGGCTTGGGCCTGGCGATTGTGAAGCGAATCGTGAATGATCACCACGGAGTCATTCGCGTTGAGAGCGAGAAGGACGCTGGAACTCAGTTCATGATTGAGTTGCCGACATCGATCTGGCAAGGGATGAATCGGAGCTAAAATGGCTAGAAACATCCTCATTATCGACGACGAAGCGGCGATTCGGCAGTCTCTAGCAGGTGCGCTGAGTGACGAAGGCTATGAGGTTCAGTTGGCCGAGTCGGGTCGCGAGGGGCTGGGTCGTATTCGCGCCTCTAGGCCTGACCTAGTGCTGCTCGACATCTGGATGCCCGAAATAGACGGCATTGAGACCTTAAAATTGATTAAATCAGAGTTCAGCGATCTTCCGGTGATCATGATGTCCGGCCATGGAACCATCGAAACGGCAGTCAAGGCCACCAAGCTTGGAGCTTTTGACTTTATTGAAAAGCCGCTTTCTTTGGATCGGTTGCTGGTGGTGCTTCAAAACGCTTTTGTGCTCCACGAGCTGGTTCGTGAGAATCGAGCTCTCAGGCGGCAGGTAAACCAGCATAAGGCACTCGTCGGAGATTCCGCCGCAATAAAACAGATTCAAGAGTTGATTCGGAAGGTAGCTCCCACCACAGGGTCGGTTCTGATCACCGGTGAGAACGGAACAGGCAAAGAGCTTGTTGCTCACGGCATTCACCAGCTTTCACCACGATTTC
>JAGWZD010000249.1 GCA_018968995.1 Bdellovibrionales bacterium | reverse complement strand
GTTCAGTGACCGGATGCTCCACCTGAAGTCTGGTGTTCATCTCGAGGAAATAAAATGCTCCGCCAGAGTCGACTAAAAACTCCAAGGTGCCTGCTCCACGGTACTTCACCGCAGAGACCAAACGAAGCGACGCTTCGAAAAGGCCTTTTCTGGTTTCCAAAGACAAATGAGGTGCTGGGGCCTCTTCCCAAACCTTTTGATGCCTTCGCTGAAGCGAACACTCGCGCTCAAAAAAATGAACTCCACCCCCACGTCCATCGCCAAAAACCTGCACTTCGATATGCCTGGGGTTTTCTACAAACCTCTCTAAGAAAAGCGTGCCATCACCAAATGCAGCCATCGCCTCTGCTGAGGCACTCTCGGCAGCGTACTTAAGCTCCGACGCCGCATTCACCCGGCGCATGCCCTTTCCGCCTCCACCTGCCGAAGCTTTCAGCAAAAGCGGGTAGCCCACTTGGGCAGCCGCCTGAGTGAGATCCTCTCCTGCAGGCACTTTTGCCCAGGGCAGCGTGGGAACCTGTGCCTTTTCGGCAAGCTCTTTGGCCGCAATTTTTTCTCCCAGAGCACGCATGGTCTGGCCCAGTGGGCCCGCAAAGGCGATTCCTGCCTTCTCGCAGGCTTCCGCAAACTCCGCGCGCTCGCTTAAAAATCCGTAGCCTGGATGAATCACCGCAGCCCCGGACTTTTTGGCGGCCGAAAGAACGGAGGGAATATCCAGGTAGCTTGAAACGCACTGCACTTCATCGGCATAGGTCAGATGCCGGGCCTCTTCATCGCCAGGCGCAGCAATCGCCACCGTTTTAAACCCCAGCTCGCGACAGGCCTGAAAAACGCGGCAAGCGATTTCTGAACGATTCGCCACCAAAACCTTGATAGAACTCGGGGCGCGCTTTCTCACTTGATCCACCCGGGCTTTCGTTTTTCTAAAAAGGCCTTCAGGCCCTCTTGCCCCTCGGGGGTGACCCGAAGCTCAGCCAATACGCGCGACACATACTCTAAGCAATCGCCGATCTTTTCGCGTCTTTCGGGCCAGGTCAGGTCTAAGACCAGCTGTTTTGCTACCGACATGGCCTGCGGCCCACACTGAAGCATATTGCCTAAGATGCGCTCTCGAGCCGCCTCAAGGCCTGCGGTATCCGCCACCACTTCGTGAATAAGCCCGATTTCATGGGCTCTCGCTGCACCAAAACGCTCAGCGCTAATAAATAACGAACGCGCGTGGCTGGCTCCAATCTTCGCCGTTACAAAGGGGCCAATGCAGGCAGGAACGATTCCTAAGCGCACTTCAGACAAACTAAATTGAGTGTCACCAGTTGCCACGACCAAATCACACACGCTTGTGAGGCCTACGCCTCCGCCAATGGCAGCCCCATGAATAAAACCAATTAAAGGCTTGGGGCATTCATTCATGAGCGCAAACATTTGAGACAGCTTGCGGGTTTCCACTAGGTTTTGATCGACGGATAATTCAATCGATCTTCGCATCCAGTTCAGATCTCCGCCGGCAGAAAAAACAGGTCCGGCACCCTGCAAAGTAACAATTTTGACTTCAGGCTTTTTTACTTCCTGAGAAAAAACCTGGCTAAACTCCTCGATCATGGCCTCGTTAAAGGCATTTCGAATATCCGGGCGATTTAACGTGATACTCAAGACACCAGGATGCTGAGAGGAGTGTTCTAGTTTTAGAGTTTTCATGACGCCTCGAAACTATCCCAAGCAGATTCAGCGAGCAATCCTTCAGGCCATTTTGAATTAGCGAGATTTTCCGCGGAGCAGATCACGGAAGTACCCATTGTAAATATCGCCTGATTCGGTGCCATACAGATCAATTCGATTGTATTTCGAGGAAGAGGCCGGACCAAATCGCTCAGCCTCACTGACGAAAAATACGAGCGGCTCTTCAAGATTTTCCTGCTCGTCCTTTAACCATTTCATCCACTCGGTAGCACTCACCACTTTCCCTACTTCCGGGTCAATGGCCCACCAGCCGCCTTCTTTGCCTGCCACTAAAGTCGCTACATGATGACCCCAGCCACCCTTCATCGGGCCTACTCCCCAAATCTTTAAAACTCGACTGCGAGAAAGACCCCGCCTCAGCGCCTCAACATGCACCGCTGTGGCTCGGCCGAAACAAAATCCAAAGTTTCCAGCTGGGTCATATTTTCTCACCTGGCTCATTCCGGCCACGGGGTGACAGTTGACATAACGATAGAGGTCATCCGCTTCTTCTCGAGTGACCCCATTTCGTCGAGATCCTGTTGGTGCAAGCGGTGCCTGAAGGGCCTCGAGGAGATCTTGGTTCCATTTTTCGGTGTGCTTGAGGGCCTTTTTTTTGCTCAGCATCTTTTCTCGGATAGCAAAAAAATCAATGCCACGCGATCGATCGACGGCAAACTCCACCGGATCAGCAATGAGTTGGGCGAATTTCTCGAGGCATTTTTCTTCGCCTGCAAGAGAGTTTGAGAGTCGAGCCCAGGGACTACTGAGCGCACCCACGACTAGCCCAAGCGCGATGGCGCGAGAAAAAGGGCCCCTCATGGTTTTGCCTTTTTTTCAGCTCGGTGTCTGGAGATCAATAGTGAGCGAATCGCTTCAGCCTCACCTCGCGTGCGGTAGACTCCAAAAACTCGGCGAACTGTCTTTCCTTGATTGTCCTTAGTTTTGAAAAAAAGCACATGTCCACTGACGGAGTGGCCGGAGCGTCGCTCCTTCACTTGGATATCCTCTAGGGAATAGACTGTACGCTCGGTGGCCTGTCTTTCGAGCGACTCGTCTCCAGAGTCCAACTGAACTTGCACGGGGAGCGCATCGAGAAACTCTTGGCGTAGGTGTCGAAGGTATCCCTCTTCCTGAGCCTCATCTGAGACAATGCCCTCGGCCCAATCATCATACAGTCGGTTGTTTTTTAGCCCGAGCCGATAGCTGGGTGCCCGGTAAACTTTTGTTTCGCGAATCTCCCAGAAAGGCGGTGTGGCGTCGACCAGAAGCCACTCAAAGACTTTAACTCCTCGAGATTCACGTTCGACTTCGCCGCACACTAAAAGCCGCAGCTGCTTCTCACCCGAAGCAGAGTGCTCACAAAACCCTCCTCCACCACCGGGCATAGCGCTCCAGCAAGAGCGGCCTTCGAAATCACGACATCGTGGAAAGTGAACTCGGCCAACGTTATTTTTTTCTGCGTACTCGAGCCAAAAGGGATTAGCCATGGGTACTGGGGAGTCCCAAATTCCGCTGGAAACCATCTGTGCCAAACGAACTTCGAGGTTCGGAACGGGGTGAATCTTTAAGGCCTCCGAAGTGTCTCTTTGCAGATCTTGAAAGTGGCTTCCACTCATGCTCGCCGAGGTGTCGACTCGAAGGTCGATTCCCCGACGACTAGCGGCTGGAAGAATCTCGGTTTCTAGCCACGACACGGTTCGACTGGCCTCTCCCCAAAGACCCACAAATCCCACCACGACTTTGGATCCGCTTGTGGCTTCCTCTAGCCACTCCGAAATAGTTGGACTCTCGCCTTCGATTCCTCGGCGCTGAAGCTCGCACGATTGGCGAGACAACCAAACACTGCATCCTAGCTTAAAAGACGAGCGCTCGCTTTCTGGGGTCGCTCCACTGATGCAAATGCAAAGATCGTTGAGCCGGGCTTCGGTTTTTTTGGGCAAAAAAGCAGGCTCTCGCGGGGCCTCGGCAGGCGAGTGCCGCGAAACGCTCGAACAGCCCAAACCACCGGCCAGCAGTGCTGCCAGGGCTA
>JAGWZD010000248.1 GCA_018968995.1 Bdellovibrionales bacterium | reverse complement strand
TAAAGAAATAATATTTCGAAAATGAACAAGCTGGAGTCTTTCCACCAGCATTAAATAGCCTCGGCACTTTCAATGAAATCCATTCTTAGTTGAGAGATGACTAGATCCTCATAGGCATGATCACGTAAGTATGGTGTGCTTCATCCTGTCCCCTCATAATTCCAGGGCTTAATTTATCTTTGAGAGAAAATTTAATCTCTGGCGATCGACTGATAGCTAAGCAATCGAGCAAATATTTAGCATTAAAACCAATTTCTAAAAGCTCGCCCGAAAATTTCACATCAAGTTCTTCTCGAGCATCGCCAACATCGGGGTTACTAGAAGTAATCACCAATGCATTTTCGTTAATAGAGAGTTTCACTCCTCGACTTTTTTCATTCGCCAATAAACTCACGCGTCTCAAAGCCGACAATAATTCCTCACGAGGCACCACTAAGGTCTTATCAGAGACCTTCGGAATGACTTGTTTATAATCAGGATACTCACCTTCAATAAGTCGAATAAATAGATAACTCTGACCGAGTTGAACAAAAATGTATCCACGCTCAAAGGCTAGCCCGACAGTCGATTGTCCAAGCGAAAGAAGTTTTCTTAATTCGGCCAATCCTTTTCTTGGAATAATAATTCCCCTCTTTAATTCAGGAGAATTTAAAAAAACCTCAGAATCTACAAAGGATAGTCGATGTCCATCAGTCGCAGTCATTCTCATCAAATTATTATCGAGTGCCTCAAAAAATACGCCATTCAAGTGATAGCGAGTGGCATCAACGGAGACAGCAAATTCCGTACGATCAATCATTTCTCCCAGGGTATCTACCCGAGCATCAAAATAATTTTTCTCTTCAAATACAGGTAATGAAGGGAACTCATCCGCAGCAAGACTAACGATATTAAATTTCGACTTTCCGGAGAGGATCTCTATCCAGTTATTTTCTTTCTTAGTGAGTACAAGCTCTCTACTGGGTAGTTCCTTTACAATATCGTGTAACTGCTTTGCCGAGATGGTGGTTTTGCCTGGTTCATGGGTCTTCACGGGAATCGTGACCCGAATACCCACTTCAAGATCTGTAGCGGATAAGGACAGTTCATTGCCCCCAACTACGAAGAGAATATTTCCAAGAATTTGGACTGTATTTTTCTTTTCAACGACGGAAAGAGCTCTTTGTAGGCCATCTAGCAATGGATCTCGATGAATCGTGAATTTCATAGTGCACTCTCTATGAGCTTTAATTCGGTTTGTCTATTCCTAGGGGGTGCTTCTTCTATTGCCACTATGGCGTTCTATGGAAACCAGCCCCCTTAAAGAGACTTATATATATAAAAACTAGTAGTCGTAGTAGGGGCTGTGGAAATGTGAAGAATTAGATTAAATATATGAGATTTTTAATGAATTTTATTTTGAGAGAGCTGTTAGTAGCTAGCAGTAAAACCTACAGTGATGTGGGTATCTTGATGGAAGCAGGCAGAGTCAGGTTTTCCCACAGGTTTTCCACAGTGATTTTTGGGGTTTTGAACTAAAACCGATAAGAGTAGTCTGATTTTCTTTCGTTTCAGGCCTATTTTTCATGATTTATCCACTTTTCCACAGCGGTATTTTTCTGAGCATTTTCAAATATTGATTCTGAGCAAATTCACAGATGTGAATATGTGGATAAATAATAGCAGCAATTTCATTGTTTTATGTGGCGGTTAGAGGTGTGGATAAGTTTTTTGCAAAAAACTAATGAGTTATCCCCATTTTATCCCCTTCAAAAAACGGAGATTTCCACAAATCTATTTAGTGGAGTAGATCGGTCAATTATAGGAGGTCTTGGATGCTTTCAACGGCGTCGCGGATCGTGGACTCGGTCTCGATACTTTTTTCGATGGTCTCACAGGCGTAAAGCACCGTGGTGTGATCACGCCCTCCAAAATGGGCACCAATTTCTTTCAGGCCCAGGGGGGTATATTTGCGCGTAAGATAAATCGCGATTTGGCGAGGCCTTGCGACAGCCCGTGCTCGGCTGGTGGATTTCAGGTCTTGGACTTTGATGTTGTAATGACGAGCGACAGCCGCCTGAATAGATTCAACAGTGAGGGTGCCTTCACCCTCAAGTTCAGCAAAGTTGAGATCTCTCTTGGCCATCTCTAGCGAGATTTCCGCTCCAGTCAGTGATGCCTGAGCCTTGAGGCGAATGAGAACCCCTTCAAGTTCACGGACATTCGATTTAATGTGAGTGGCAAGGAACGTAGCCACTTCATCCGGAAGATAGACATCGTCTCGCTCAGCTTTCTCTTTTAAGATGGCAATTCGTGTTTCAATTTCTGGAATCTGGATATCGGCGACAAGGCCGCACAGAAAACGCGTTTTGACGCGTTCTTCAAGACTTTCGATTTCCTTTGGAGGTCGGTCGCTGGTTACCACGATTTGCCGCCTGGAGGACTGCAAAGCATTAAAGGTGTGAAAGAATTCCTCTTGGCTGGTCTCTTTCCCTGCAAGAAATTGAATATCGTCGATTAAAATCATGTCGAATGAGTTTCGGTATTTGTTGCGAAATTGAGCCATTTGATTACGACGAATCGACTCCAAAAGTTCATTCACAAACTGTTCGGCAGAGAGATAAGCCACTCGGGCCTTAGGATTCATCTTCTTAAAATGGTTTGCGATCGCGTGAAGAAGATGAGTTTTTCCAAGACCCGGATGACTGTATAGAAAAAGGGGATTGTATTCTCGGGCGGGTTTTTCGGCGACCGCAATGGCCGAAGCCTGGGCAAAGCGGTTACTGTTACCGACGATATAATTGTCGAAAGTGAGGTTGGGGTCGATTCGATCGTCAACAGGCGGCTGAGAGCGAGTTTTTTCGACCTCAGAGGTAGAGTTTGGATTCGACCAGCTTTCTGTGGGCCTCTCCGGATCAGCTCTTTCAGATTGGGCGCGAACCTCAACGACAAGAGAGCACGGGATGCCCGTAATTTGAGAAAAGGCAGACTCAATTGGTTTTTTATAACCGTTCATCACCCAGTTTCGGTGCCACTCGTTTGGGGCAGAAAAAAGGACCTGGAGTGTATCACCGTTTTGCGAGGTCCCAAGAAACTCGAGAGTCACAATCCAAGCACGAATCTGCTCAGCAACGACCTCCTGCTGAATTAATTTCAGAGCGGCCTGCCAAAGTTCGGGGAGCTGTGAAGGGTCCAATTCAAAACGCGTCCGCATAGGTGAGTCTGACAGCGATAGCACGGGCCCCCGACCCTTGACAACGGAGCCGAGGATCGCGTACATGCTGTCTTCTTATGAAGCGCACCTATCAGCCTAGCCGCACCAAACGCCGTCGTCGCCATGGGTTTCGAGCCCGCATGGAAACTCCTGGAGGACGGACCGTCCTCAAGAAGCGGCGCGCCAAGGGCCGCAAGCAGCTTACTCCTAAGGTTGCTGGAAAGTAACTGTTGTGGACCGGGCAACCGGTGGCAGCAAGGGGAGTTTTTCTTTGTCCTACCCGTTTAGACTTCATAAACGGGAGGATTTCACTCGTTTTTTTGAAAGAAGCAGTGTCGCACGACTGGGGCGCTGTACAGTCTTTAGAGTCCCAAATTCGGCTGGGCACTTTCGTCTTGGCGTCACTTTTAAAATTAGATGCTCTTCAGTTGAGCGCAATGCCCTTCGAAGAAGAATTCGTGAAAGTTTTCGTCAAATGGGTCCGCAGCTAGGGTCATTCGATTACAACGTTGTAATTCGATCCTATCAGAAGCCGATGATTTTTTTCGCCCGGGACTTG
>JAGWZD010000247.1 GCA_018968995.1 Bdellovibrionales bacterium | reverse complement strand
AGGCGATCAAATTGCCTGCGAACAGGCCGATCATGAACCTGTCGCACTCGAACTCGATCCGCAGTACTGGCTCATGCAAAACGCCGCTAGTGCCGGATCTGCTCCGACGAAAGAAAACTATGCACGTGCGCTCAAGCTCACGACGCTCGCTATGATTTTAGCCCAGATGGAGCATCACAAACAAATCATGGGAAACACCTCGCCTATCTCTATTCCCAACGCTTGCAGAAATCGTCTGGACGGAGATCTTCCGGAAAAAATCCCAGTGCGTCCGATCGATCCCGCCCTACTTGAAGACCGCTTTGACGCTCTGATGGAAGCCAATGGACTCTCTCAGCTGTCACCCGAATACAATAACGCTCTCGCGACCCAAGACATTGGAGACCCAAAGAATAAAGGCTTCTTGGGTTATTCCCCTTTTGAAAAGCTGCATGCTGCGGAAGCAGGGATTGCCTATTTCAACTCTCAGACCGGAACCAAAGAGCCCGCGATTGACGACCGCGACGGGTACGATAAGACGCTTCAAATCAAAGCGGGTAGCCTAGTGACCGTGCTCGAGGCTGTATACCCACTTCGTGAGGTCGATACTCCAGGATATCGAAACTCCACAAGTTATCCCGTATACGTTCGCCCCCCCGAGCCTTCAGCAGCACAGAAAGAGCAGCACTCCAAAAAGTTAGCTGAAGAGAAAGAGAAGCTTTTCTCTCTTCTTCAGCAAGAAGACGACATGAGAACGCTGGGCCCAGTTCCAAAAGCTCTGATCGAGAGGATGGATCGTCAAAACGCAGCTGACTGGCGTGAAGTCGTCCCTGAAAAAGTTCGAAAACAGCTTCAATCTACGCGTACCAACCTACCCTTTCCTCCGGCACACAGTCCCCCAGGATATCGAAGCTGGGCCATTCAGGAGTCGGCTCTGACCCTTGAGCGAATGCTACCGAGACTCAAAGCCATCGAAAGAATGCCCCAAAATCAACAAGGTGAGACGGACCGTGCCTTTCTTCTTGGGGTGATTCGCGCATGCAATTGCTACAGTCCTGGAAAGCCTTCACGTCCTGCATCCGCTTTTCTCGAAGAAACGCTGAGCAAGATCCAGAAGTACCGCCTCGTGGACCGTACTCTTGGAGATTCCAGTGGAAAATTCTCTCGCGAGGAGCTTCGTTTACTTGAAGTACACTTACCAGCGCTTTGGAAAGAGTTATCTGATTTCATTCCGGCGGCTCATCCCACAGAGTGGGAGTTTCTGGGATCTCAGATAGGATCAAATCCTTTTGCTGGACTGAAACTCGAGGCTCTCATTCAGAAGCATGAAGCTCATGAAATGAAAGACTCGAAAAAAGCCCGGATTCTGGATTCCACATTAAAAGAGTTTAAGCTCGACCAACCGCTCAGCGTGTTTTTACCCAACCAAATCCTTTCCCGATCCGAGAAGAAAAAGCTCTGGACCTCGATCAGAGATGATCATGACTCTTCTAACTACAATCTTTTCCTTCAGAAGGGCTGGGGTGAGGGCCTTGAAACCTCAACAAGGTATTATGAACAGATTGAGAAAATCGCATCGACTCGTCTTCTGGACCGCGAAAGCGCTCTTGAGGCGGCGAACGCCTGCCATCTCGATCGACCGATCGGTAATAGACCCTCCTACTCTCAAGAAGTAGATGAAATTTTTAACAGCGATGAAGGACAAAAGGCCGATTTGCTCAAGAGGATTTACGAGGCCCGTGGCAACCCCAAAGAGCAAGACCGACTCTTTAAAAAGTACTCCCAAGAATTTGAGGCAGACCCGCGCGACGCAGGCAGAGAGGCCCGAAAGGCCTTGCTGGATATGGACAGCTCGATCAAGCGACCCTTGTATAAGAGTTTGATTCAACGTGCCGCCACGAGACGGTATGCTGAACTGACAGCAGCTCTATCAGCTCTATGCTCGCTGAAGCCAGATGATCACGAAAAATTTAAGCAACTGGTCCTTTCGACGATGAAGGCTCAAGACGCCCTGAATGAACAGCTTGGACTGCCAGGAATGCCAGAAAGTGCCAGAGCTGAAATGGATCGCCTCAGTGCTCAAGATTGGAAGGAGCTGAAACTCTCTGGATTGGCTTTAGGGTTATTTGTTGGGGCATCGGTTCTCCTGTCTTTTTCTACTGGAGGCTTAGCAGTTCCGGCTGTGGCCGCGGCTGCTACTGCGCTATCTGGCGCTATGGCTATCGGATCGGTCGCCGTTGGGGCCGTAGCAATCCCGAAAATGTGGCTCAATGAGCTTCCCAACGCAGAAGAGCGGGCCCGTTACAGCGCTGCCTTTCAAGACCTTCGCCTGACTAATCAAGAATCGGTAGAAAAACTGCAAGGAGAGGTCACCACGATGAAGCGCTGGGGAGTCGGAGCGAATATTTTATTTTCGCTCCCCATGATTAAACCCACGGCTCAGTTTGTTCAGACTTCTGCACGAGGCGTCTCTCTTCTTGCTCGCGCCACAACCGCTGGTGCGGGAACCGCTGAGAGACTTGCGTTCCGCCAGGCTGCCTCCAAGGCTCATCAAGAGGCTGAGGCCATCACGGCCGAATATGTATTTGGTTATCGAACGCTATCCAAGGAGATGATTTCACCAACCAAGTTCGCCACTCAGGTTTGGAACGAGGCTGCCAAACCGTTACAGTTATCAGTGACCTCCACAGAGCAACTGGCCCAGGACTCAGCAAAGCTGTATTCCGCCCATTTCAAAAACGATCCCAGTCGGCTTAAAGGCTTTTTAGAGTCCATGAAATCGAAGCTGTCTCGGGGTGCCTCGAGTAATTCACATTTTGGACCGCAGTTCTGGCGACGATCCATTTTAAAAAAGCAAAAGATGGTTGAACAGATCGACGAGCTGCTGCTGGCACTCAAACACGACAGCATGGAGGACGTCCTAGTTAAAAAAGGAGCCGATTTCAGTGAGCTGATCGAGAATTTGCCCCGCGGAAAAGCCGACATGGCTGCCATGTTTACGATTGAAGGAATCCCAGGACTCAACACTCCTCTGCTTCGACTAAAAGAGATTAGCGCCGCACGCTCTGCCCTTCTTCGTCAGTTGGGCGATCAAGCAGCGACATCTGCAGGAAAGCCCTCGCCAGCACGCTCTCAATTGGCGCTCCTGAAAGAGTTTCGTGAGCAGCTAGGTTCTCAGGGAAAATCCGGAGAGACTCAATGGTCTGCCATACGTGCAGAGATTCAGCGTAATATTGGCGCCAAGAGTCCGGAAATGGTCGACCAAATTCTGAAGGATGGACGAGTTGAATTGCCGGTCTCGGCTTGGAAGGGGCCAACGCTGGCAAGCGCTATTCAGCAAATGGAAGAACGAGCCAGACTTTATAGCAACTTAAACGAATTTGATGAGTGGCTAGCGATTAAACGTCTACAAAAACAAGTCTCTCAATCAGAGTAAGTTGAGACAGGTCAAACAGCATCAGTGTGTTTGAATCACAGGAAGCTCTTTCCAGTCCTTATGCTTATCTGTTCCTCTAGCCGTGCCAAAAATACTCCGCAGTTGTCCACACGCAGCCAAAATATCCCGGCCGCGCGAAATGCGAACGGTGGTAGTAATTTTTCGATCCATCAAAAACTTTTGAAAGTTGCGCACGGTTTCATCTCGCGGCCTCTTAAACTCAGCGCCCGAGTGTTCATTGAAAGGAATCAGGTTAATCTTCGAAGGAATTCCGCGAACAAGCTTTACAAGGCGCGCGGCATCTTCAATAGAATCAGTGATACCTGCTAGCATCACGTACTCAAAAGTGATCCTACGATGA
>JAGWZD010000246.1 GCA_018968995.1 Bdellovibrionales bacterium | reverse complement strand
AAGGGAGGATTTGGGATTAGAGATCAACCCTCCCGTGGGTTTGCCAATTTCATCACCACATCGCTCATGTCGTTGGCTTTCAGTATCAGACTCGTTGGCCAGAGTGCTTCTCGCTTCAACGGGGATGGGGTAGCGCTTGCTCGCACGGCTCGCTAAAGAAAAGGTCGAATCCATTGGAAACGCCGTTGCATTGGCTCTGAGTCCATTCTCCACCCTAGGGCATTCGTAGCGGTAGTTGGACGAGACTATCGCGTTTCTCTTATTCGAGCTGACGTAGAGGTTGAAGTAATTTTGTTGGGTGGCTGGCGCAGTGGCCTCTGAAAAACCCCTCAAGAAAAAGGCTGAAGCCACAGGAATATTGCGAGTCTCTTCGATAGCGGCAAAATTACTTTGCTTCGGCGGAACGGCCTTCAGTGAAGAAAGTGCACTTCTAACCTCAGCTCCCCGGAATATTTTTTCGTGGCAAGTATAGCGGATTACCTCACTGAGCTTGTTTCCCGAAGTGTCCATTACGCTGAACTCTTGGTTGTCGATGATATCGGTTGGCCTTCTGAAATTTTTTCGGGTCGATACGAAGCTGACGGGGTTGTCCTCTTTTGCAACGATATCAATCGTGATGTCTTGATTCGGTGCGATTTCGCCCACCTGATAGGGTGGAGGGGCTGCGCATCGTGCTAGGGAGGCTTGAGCGATGGTAATTTTGGATTGTGCAGTCCGAGTGAATGAAACGGCCGAAGGAGGAGCGTTTGGATTGGCTGCCGAGAGGGTATTATTCGACTCTTTCCATTCAAAACGGCAAAAGCAGCCGTCTCCGTTCGAGCCACAGAAAGAAGTGAGGACATTCACCGGCAAAACACCGTTCGACGAGACCTGAAGATTAATATCGAGGAAGTATCGAACCTCTTGAGACGAGTCCGATTGTTTGATTCTTCGCTCGGTAATCGTATCGATCGTCAAGGTTTGCTTCTGAGCTAAAATGCTACTTTGGCTGCTCGAGCCGTTCGTGGGCTTCAACTGATTCGCAACCGTCGAGACTCGCTCAGCCGACATCGAGCAGGCCGAAACCCCGAGGCAAAGCAGTAGACCCCATCCTAAATTTTTTCTGCTCATTGTCCCGCCCTTCTCTGGAGAACACAGAGCGGAAAAGTGACGCCTTGGAAGCTATCTTGAGGGCTAAACCACTCTCCACCCACAGTCGAGTTTCCTGCTGGCACAAAGAGTTGCATATTACTCGTAAGTACATTGGTGCTGTCATTGTCGCCGACGTAGAAGAGATATTGGCTGGCGTTCGTGAACATGCGCGTCTCGTGATCCATGCCCGGCAGATTTCGTTCGATCGTCAGATTATTGCTGTTCGCGCCGGGCTTACAGAGACCAAAATAGTCTCCCACTAGGGCCGTCTTCAGGTTTACCTTATCGCAGCTGAATTTACTCACCGAGCAGGAATCTCTCCAGTTGCCGACGCCACTCATGGATACACATTTATAGTATTTTTGCTCATTGTTTTGACTGAGGTCTTCGTGAGGCATGAGGATTCGAGAGAGCATAAAAAAGTTGACCGGACCTGTTCCAGTAAAATTAGGAGCCTGGCTCAGAGTGACCCTGGTGCCTTCTACTTTTTCGACATAGGTGCCTGATGGAATCGAATTGGCTAAAACGCCCGAGCCTTCGGCTAACATTCCCACAATATCGGCATTTGCTGAGCCGGTGGGTAGCGTGATGATCGCTTTCGTGACTCCGCTAGCGTCGGTTTGAGACGAAAGTGTTACTGTCAACGTGCGAACTGAGTTATTCGCCACAGCTCTATCTGTGCCGCGAGCGTCGTTGCATTCTAGACCATCACGAAGATCGCCCCCATCAGTGGTGTTGAAGGCCGCATTTCTGTTTGCTTGCGAAATATGTTTTCCACAATCGCCAAACAGATTGTACTGATTCGCGAAAAAAGAAGCGCCGTTAACACTCGAAGTTTGACCTGTCTTTGTGAATCGTTGAGGGTCACAGGCAATATGAAATCCGTAGTTTTCTTTTTGACCGTTTGTAGGAAGAATTCGAAGCTCTTGTCTTTTGATTCTGTCGTTGGACTTAAAAATCCAGAGTTTTTTCCATTCAAATCCATTGGGTGGGACGCTAACACATCGCTGGCTTGAGGAGTCTGGCAACGCCGCGTATCCCATGTCCATAAACGAGGCGAATGGGGCAGAGATAGACTTCAACCCATAGTTGAGAGGGCCCACGGGGGTTTGGGCGAGAAAAAAGTTTACTCGGTCTTGTCCTACTGCCTTGCCTTTCGCGTCGCTCAGGATCTCAGAAGTGGTTCGACCTCCATCGACGGAAAGCCGAATTTCTCGCGAAGCCTTCGCTTCGCTCACGTGTGGAGGGCACTCGTAAAAAGAAAATGTTCTGTCAGCAGCCCCGCCAGCAACCATGCTCGCCAGCGCTCGACCCATATTGGTGGTGTAGTATATCCGACGCGAGGTGGATAATGGAGAATCCGCTTGAATCGTATCAATCATTCCCTGTCCGGCCATCATGTGTGGGATGAATGGAGCGTATCGGCAGGTGTAGCGCTGCACGGGTCGGTAGGTTCTGGGGTCGTCGTAGACAACCAGAGGAGCTGGGTTCACAGTCACGATATTGGTTTGAGCGTTACGATCGGGGCGAACCACGCTAATTTGGATGTCGCCACTTTGGTAGTCCATCGGAAAAGGACAGCGCACCAGATTCAGTTCAAAGTAGACGGCTTCGGTTGTGTAATCTCGAATGATCTTTTGAGAGCCATTGCAGGCGTTTCCTGCAGTGCAGGGAGCCTCATAGCGGTACTTGCACTGACATGGAAGCTTTTCATCGGTTTGGCCACCCATACAAAAGTTACCCAGAGCACTGGACTTGTAATTAAAGCCATCGCTGACAGCAGGTTGAGCGAAAGAGGCGGCCCCGATCAGATCGATGTTTCGGTCGCTCGAGCCCACACTTTCCGTGCGCACCGCTTTATAGATGACTTTACTTTGAGACTCCGTTGTTCCTGCAAAGGTAACGCTTTGACTCGAGATCGAGCGTTTCGAACCACTCCGAGGTTGCATTTGGTTGAGGCACCCCGAGAGAACGAGGGTGAGGATAAGCGCGCCGATCCCACTCAGTCTGTGAATTCCGTTGCGCTGATCGATTCGAACTCTCACGTCTTAGATCCCCCGTAGCACCCTAGAAGCAAGTGTTGTGCGCGGGGCATCACCACAAGTGATTCCAGTACCTTAAGAGAGATTAAGTTTTTTTCAGCTGTCAAAGTCTTCGTCATCTCTTCAGCTCTCTTCGGAAAAACGGAGCTAAACCTAGAGAAAATAAAGCGAAACCAGTGATTTTGAGGGCTGTCTAAAAAACAGGCGGTGTCGTTTTTTTGATCATTGTAAGCCTGTGAAACTAAGAGCAAATTTTGGGTGATTTGAGGCTTATCGATGTGTCCGAACAGACCTACCTGTTTTGAGGGGTTTGAGATCCTTCGAACTCTTCAAGAGAGTCAGTCAGGCTTTTGAGCAGCTTTTTATGAAGAGTGTTTTTTTGGAACGCTAAAAAAAGCTTGGTATCGGTTGAAGCAGACAGAGGCTCGTAGGTGAGTTTTCCGAGATCCACCGCCTGTGCCACGGCATGCCAGGGTAGAACCGATGCGGCACCACGGGTTTCAGAAATCCAGCGGGCCAAGGCCGTGAGGTCGTTCCAGATAAATCGATATTGAGATGGGGGAGGCATTTTATTTCTTCGCACCAACCACTGTTCAACAGGATTATCTCCCGAAGAGGGTGCGCCCCATTCATAGTCTTGAAG
>JAGWZD010000245.1 GCA_018968995.1 Bdellovibrionales bacterium | reverse complement strand
ACTCAAAAGTTCTGGTGAGGGCGCTCTGAGGTGTCCCACACTCATCTGTACGTTCATTCGGCTAAAGCGAATCAAGTCTCTATTTAAGACGCCGAAACGAGGGTCTTGTTCAGACCAGTTTTTGAGAACCTGCTGCTCAAAAATTGAGAGCTCCCCCGTATCAGTTAATTTCGCTTTTTGTATTTCGATTTTTTTGCCATCCGACTCTATCTGCATCAGCTGAAGACCACTTAGGTCGTTCATCCACGGAACAGAATCCAGAATGATGAAGGAGGTTTCAGGTTGATGAACCAACAGTGAAAGGCTTTTTCTGATATCATTCAGGGCATGCAGATTTGACGAGAATCCGCTGAGGATAAAGAGTCGTTTTCCTGCGCTTTGATTCTTTGCTTCTGGGAAATGGCTCATAGATCCATCAAAAATAAGCACCTGTGTGCGCTTGGATACTCTGTCTCGCCAAATGCGAGAACATTCAAGAAAGCTACTGCGAGCGTCTTGATCCGCTAGTATAAAGAAACTGTGTTTTTTCTCCGCAGAGCTTTGAAGAACAGCCTTCGCTGCCGAGTAATGAGGGGGTAGATCATTTCTGATCTGGGTTTTCAGGTGAATCCATCGGTTCCAGCGATCCAATTGCTGTCTGGCCCGTTTGTCTTCCAAAAACCATTTTGACAAAGATGCTGTTGGTCCCAGCAGACGATAGGTGACCATAATCAGAGCCCATACAGATCCCATGCTTCCACTTCCATCGGCTACCGACTTAAAAGCGAGGCACAAAACACCGACGATAGCGATACTACGAAACGATCTGAAGGTATCTTCTGTTGCCGATCGAATTCGATCAATTTCAAGTCTCTTTCGATGATTTTGTTCGAGCTGCTGATGAATGAGGTCCAGTTCTTCTCGAATTTCTCCCTGGTCCCGCCACTTCTGAATCGAAGTGGTGACTCCATGAAGTAAGTCTTCCTCTTTCTCGTGGAGATTTCTCGCTGCGTACTGACTGGCTCCCCATCTCACGTTAAAGAACAGACCAGTAATAACTTGAGATGCAATTACACCGAAAAGAAAGAGTCCTGAAACTGTGTTAATTGCAATTGCGACTGTGCCTAAAACCAGAACAAGAGTGATGTCCTGAATCCGAGCCCATCTTTGGCGAATATGGATCGCGGCGACGCGACCGATGTCTGAGAACCAGAAACGTTGCGCGTCTTTTTTGCTAGGCTGAATTTCTCCTGAAGCCCAGCGTTCCAAAAAGGCTCTTTGAGTGTCAGAGACATAGCTATTTTGTTGATGATCGAACTCATGTCGTACAACGACGTTCAAAACGACCGAGGCAATCTCACATAATGCGATAGAAAAAATAGCCACGGACATCGCTGTGATGTCTCCGGTAACCATGATTCCATCCATGAGCGAACGCACCATGAGTGGCGAGATTAAAAAGCAGAAACTAATAGCCAGTGTGGCAGTCGCCAGAAGCAGGTGATTGTGCCACTGGGGCCGCATCTAAATCTCCTCCCATGAGGCTCTAAGAACATTTATTTCAGCGCGAGTCAGCTGATCGAGGAGGCTTTTGTAGCGTCTAAAGAGCGAAATGATATCGTCTGTCTTCAGGGTGTTAACTTCAGCTTTTGGTTTTAAAAGTTTAATAAGGCGCCCCATTTGGTTTTTGGCTCGTTGAAGGTTCGGGATTGCAGCGTAGTCAGAGACGATATCGCCTCTCATGTTCATCTCTGATTGCCTTTGCTTCACGAGTTCCACGTCGCAGCGGGTGACTGCAGTAGGGGTGCCTGCAGCTAGGCCAAGTGGTAGAGTAAAGTTTAAGCTGACGGACCAATCGGGAACATTAGCTAGGCCGCCAGCAGAGTTAAGATTCTTGTAGTAGTTGTAGCGAAATTCTGGAATCCAGGTGCTTTTTGCAACTGTGAATTGCTTGCTACGCACTTGTGATTCAAAGGAACAGATGCGCTCTTGCTCGACAAGGGTGAGCGATGGGGCTGTGGCTAACCTCTGCAGAGTGTCCTTAGGGATATTTGGTATAAAATATTCAGCGACTGGAACTTTACATTTACTGAACTCGGCAGCGTAGGTTTGCAGTCGTAACCGAATGTCTTCAATGTCGTTTAAGACTCCAATAGCAGCCACAGCAGCTTGAATCATTCCCGCTGACCCGTTATCTAAAGCAATCGAGGCTCTTTTTTCAAAGTAGGGCTTCCATGATTCGAGAAGGTCGGCGTACTCTGAATAGTTTTTCCATTCAGAATAAGATCGTATCAGCTGAAAAGCCGTTTCTAGTTTTGCCTTCTTGCTGTAACTTTCAATGCTTTTTGATTGCAGTTCGGCGATAGAAAATTCCTGAAATAGCCGCACTGGATTTCGGATAGATCCTTGTAGTCCGTAAGCTGTCTCCAGCGCTCGTCCTCGAGTGAGAGCAGTTTGCTGTCGCCGGAAGCCCAGATCGGGAATCAGATTATTTAATGCATCTGCCTTCCTTAGTCTTGATTCGATCCGCGTATTTGCAACAAGATCGTCTGCAATTTCGTAGCTTGGGCAGGAGCGAATAAACTCTTTTAAACTAGGTGAGGCCGAGGCAGTCACGCCCGAGCTGAGAAAAATTATAAAAAGCCACGGTACAATTGTGCCTCTTTTATTGCAGAGTTGTTGCGCATTCATGTTGAAAAATGGAGTCTCCTTAACACTCAGTTCGGTTAGACCGGCGACTTTCTTAATGAAATCAGCTCAATCGGGTTTGCGGACGTAGTGCTGTGCGCGCCAAAAAGTTGGTGGGCAGTTTTTTGACGGTCATTAGAGTGAGGCGCTGCCGCATTAGTTTTTTTGTCTAATCGCGGTCTTACCTTAAGATTCCTCTATGACTTTTCTGAAGTTTTTTAGACGGGGAGACTCTCCGTCAACTCCAACTCATGCGCCGATTTCTTCGAGTTCTTCTGATTTTCGCGAGGAGGTTTTGACTCCTGTTCAGGAAGTCCTGCACACGATGGTTTTGGTTTTCTATTTTCTGGCGGGCTCTTACTCGATCTTCTTAATTTGGAAGCACTTGAATTATATCCAGGTGGATCTCGCAGGTCATATGGCGAGTGGAGCCTGGTTTAAAAGGGGCTTTTTTCATCAATATCAGGACGCGAATTTCCTGGGCTACGTTCATGGGCTTTTCTATCCGCCGCTTGAAGATTTCATTCTAACAGGTCTTAGTTTTCTGACCGATCCCCATCCTGTGGCCGCATATCAGCTTTACTTGACGCTGCTTGCGATTGGAGTACTGAGCTCCAGTTACTTGCTCGGTGGAGCATTTAAAAATCCCGGCGCGCGAGATATCGCGCGATTACTTTGTCTGGGCACGTTGTGGATTTCAAAAGGCGGAAGTCACTATTTTCAAGGAATGTCTTTTGATGACATGCACATTACGGGATTATCCAGTCAGATTCTCGGTGGTGTTTTCTTTTTTCTCTTTCTTCGAGAGTGGCTTGGGTCGTTTCGGCCTCGATGGGCGCTTTGTTTCTTAGCTCTCTGTATCCTCTCGCACATTGTTGTAGCAATGGTAGCCGTTTCGGTGCTGATGATTGGAATGCTTTCAAGTCGTGAGCGTCTGCGACCTGCATTGCTAGTATTGACAGGAGTTTTTGTCGTTTCCGCGTTTTATTTGGTTCCATTTATTTTTTATAAATCACAGCTGACGGCTTCTAGAATTTTCGGAGAAAGCTTTTGGCAGGTTTCGATTGGCGTTTACGTTTTGGTTCTCGTTCTGTTGAGGTCTTCGACAGGAATCGGGAGGACGCTTTTGATTTGTGCAGCTTTACTGCATTTTCCGAACACTCTGGGAAATCGTTTTTCGTTCCTAGGTGAT
>JAGWZD010000244.1 GCA_018968995.1 Bdellovibrionales bacterium | reverse complement strand
GCAGCGGGTGGCGGCGCTTTCTAGCCCCTCAAGCGAGCCACACCCTGAAAGGGCGATGAGAATGCCGAATTGCAGGAAGCCTATTTTCCCTCGGAGTTCCATGTTGTTAGATCCTGCCCCAAACCGCCTGGAAAGGAAAGCCATCCGGCATTTTGCCCCTTGCGTCAGCCCCTGAATCTGGGTAAGACCCAGGGCACTTCACTGCGGACCCGTAGCTCAGTTGGATTAGAGCGCCACACTACGGATGTGGAGGTCATAGGTTCGAACCCTGTCGGGTCCGCCATTTCTAAAAATCACAGGAATCACGGTATTCAAACGCCTCTGAGCGAGCCCTCCATGAATCCTTCTCCCCTCTCTACCAAGCATGACCGCATCGCCTTAGGTTACTTAGTAATTACTGGTCTTTTTTTTCTTATCGCGGGGTCAATCTCCCTCTTCATTCGTCTTCAACACCTAGCACCCCGATTCGAAGTACTCAGTGCAGTGGGGTATAACTCCGCCTACACTTTCCACGGCGCTCTGATGATGTTTGTTTTCGCAATGCCCATCATCCCGTCAGTCTTTGGAAACCTATGGATTCCTGGTAACACCGGCAAAGACGACCTCCATTTTCCGAGGCTCAGTTTGTGGGCTTTGATTGCCTACATAGGTGGAGTTCTTTTTTTGATTTTAGGAATGGGTGCCAATCGCATCCATTCGGGATGGAGCCTCTACGCCGCTTCACAGGTAGACATTTCAAATCCAGTGATCGCTCTTGTACTGACTGCTTTTTGCCTCATGCACTTTTCTGCACTATTAGTCTCACTGAATTTTTTTATGACTCTACGCTCAACGGCACTACTATCCCGTCTCGATCTGAAAATGCCGATTTTTTCGTGGACCATGTACATCACGAGCATCGCAGTATTACTTACTGCTCCGCTTTCAGTATTGACCGCACTCTTTTTGATCATGAGACAGACACTCCCTGGCCTTACCCATGAACTGGCAAACAGTGCTGCCTCACATCTCTACACTGGACTTTATACGTACTATTCTCATCCGTCGGTCTATTTGATCATTCTCCCAGCTCTCGGCCTTTTATCTGAGGTCTTAGGCATCAGCGAAACCTCAGTAAAATTAACTCGTGGGGTGAAAAATTGCCTTTCTGTGATCGGACTCATGGCAGTGGTTAAATTAGCCTTGGTCGTGACTGCGATGATCCTTCCGAAAGAAAGGGCCCTCATCGATTCATTGGCGACTGGACTCATGATTCTTTTGGCCTTACCAATGAGCGTCCTTCTTGGTATCTGGGCCCGCAGTCTTTTCATCAAGAAATCCGCTTGGTCAGTGCCTACGCTTTATGCTTTTTCAGCCTTAGTCTTACTCACCATAGGAACACTGACTGGCATCAAAACAGGGGTTACGCTGAGCACCAACCCCTTAAATCATACTATCTATCTTGTAGCTCATTTTCACTCAGTCCTTGTCGGCGGGCCCTTCATGGCGACCCTGGCTGGTCTGTATTTCTGGATTGAGCCCCTGCCTCTTCGATTCGTGAGGGCCGCAAAGGCATCCTGGCTTTTCATTTTTACGGGATATTTTTTTACATTTCTTCCGATGTTCATCGTGGGTGAAAAGCTGGGCCGTCGCAGCCCCTACACTCCGCCCGCCTATGCATCGTCAAGCGCACTCTCTATGACGGGAGCTGTGCTCATGGCTATAGGGCTTCTTGTATCGCTCTACGTGTTTCTGCGCTCATTCAAAGCGATGAAGAAAATCTAATCGTGGTCGAGTAGACCGACATCGTCACTAGCTTTTGCCACTGATTCTGCGACAGTCCAGCCTCGGCATCCGGGGGTATGATCATGGCTACAGCAAGCACCTCATTCGGATTGGATGTCGGCTGTAAGTGGACTTCAAACCCCTCGCCACAAACGAAGTCGGTACCCGCGTCGACTTTGATCTTTGCGGGTTTTCTCAAATCGTCTTGCGTCAAGGGCACTCCAATCGCTCCGACTTGCTTCTGGCGTGTGGGAACCTCCGCCCCCACCGTATTGTAACAGCGCACGTAGGTTAAATTTCCAAAATCCTTGACCTCAAGAGCCGGATATAACCCTGGGCTTCCTCGGATGACTGAAATCACCTCTAACAAGATATTTCGGGTCTGTAATTGAGCCTTTCTGCCTGCCATGAGGCGCTGAGAGTTATTGAGCTGTGACATCGCTCCAACGAAAGCAATCGCCAAGATCGCCACTCCTACAGATAGCTCGATGAGCGAAAATCCTGATTTAGAAATTCGCACCAATTTCATGTTCACATTGTATCCATCACAAAAAAAGCGGGGTTCAGGTTACCGGTCCAAAGCGGAAGATAATCGAGCTTATCTACAGAGGACTTCACGACGATCCTATTGGGACCGCTGAATTCAACGTACCTCACTTTTCCAGGCTCGGCGCGCTGAGGCCAAAAGAGAGTGTTGGGTGCGTTCAGCGTATCTCTCACTATGGGTACAAAAAAGTTACCTCCATGACCTGAAACCAATCGGTTCATGTCTGCAGCAACATTGGCGAGACTATACCCTGCCGACGAAAAAGCTAAATCTAACGGCTTATTCTCTAATGGATTGTAAAAGATCACTCGGCCGGATCCCGTCACCTCAATTTGGTCGACAATAAAGTTTCCAATCAGTTGATAGACGCGATTAGCGGCCGCCGCACCCGCAACGGTCTTAATTTTTAGCTTTTTCGCAGCCACCAGGCCGCAGAAGTGGGATTCATTATTCACAGTAAAGTCGATCTCGAATTCCGCTAAGTCGTACCTTTGAATGACTAGTGGCGTGGGCAGTAAAGCGGCGCCCCCGCTGGACTCGCAGGTCGATAGCAAGGTTGTAATTCCACTCAATGCTGATGGAATCTGATTAAAATTTGCCGCCGCTGCATTGTAATTAATCTCTGAACTGGCGGCTGTCCCGGGGATGAAAGAAACCGCTGCAGGATTCATGAAAGAGCCGTCGGGTAGCGGAAGGCCTGAGTTTGAGTAATCGAATTTCTGTGACCATGCCCCTACCACACTAGGTAGCGGTGGAATGGGCAGAGTGACTCCTCCGGCCTCGCTAAAAATCGACTGTTCAATACCGCCTTTGTACTTTGAGCTGATTTTGGAACCTAGAACCGAATCTCCAGCCTGAAGATCCAGTCCTAACCCTCTTGTTCTGGTAAAAAACGTTCCAGAAAAGGTCACAGGGTCACCATCTGCCGTTACCGGATTCATTTCAGAACTCAGATTAAAGGTTTTTGTTTCAGCGGCGAGAAGTGTCTGTCCGCGAAAGTCTACAGTAGCCGCACCAGGAACGATCAATGGACTGGCTTCGCCGGTAAAGACCACGTTAAAAAATGAAAGATTCGCCACTCTCAAGATCATGCGCTTACTGACGGTATGAATGGCCGCGGAGGAACCTCCAAATCGATCCTGGCGTCCGCGCACAACGACATCGGCTTTAATCCGCATCGTGAGGTTTTTGAGATCAGGGCTTTCTAGCGACTGGACGCGTATCTCTAGCGAATCAATATCTTCATCAATGACTCTTTGAAGGTCGGCGTCTGCTGTCGAATTCACCAAACATTTTGGTGGAGCTGGACTCATCGTTTTCTGACCACTCGGAGTGCTGTAATTCAGCACTACCGGATCCACCGATGTCTTAGAAAAATCTCGAAAATCCGCAAGGCTAATGGTGCAGTCTGCTGGCCCGGCGGCCGCCGCAAGCTTTCGAATACCACTCAGAATGGAACTACTCACTCGCGATACTTCGGTTTTCGCTAAGGCATGTCGAATCACCGGATCAGCCAAGCGAGTAAAGTCCGCAAGATAAAAGGCCCCAATCGTTAAGG
>JAGWZD010000243.1 GCA_018968995.1 Bdellovibrionales bacterium | reverse complement strand
TCTCAGCCAAGCCTACCCCGCAGTGCTCCAAGAAAAGCTTCAAATACGCTTTCGTGATTCAGAGTACTCGATACAAGTGATCAACGCGGGAGTGGGTGGCTCAACCTCTGCCTCCGGTCCCAGTCGCCTGCGTTGGCACCTTCGGGCCAAACCCGATCTCATCATTATCGCACTGGGTGCCAATGATATGCTCAGGGGCGTGCCCCCGAGCACTACCGAAACCCACTTGCGTAGCACCATCAAACTTGCTTTGGGCCAGGAAATACCCGTGATCCTCGCGGGAATGAAAGTACCCCCCAACTATGGTTCAGCCTACCGTGCCGAGTTTGAGGCACTTTTCCCGAAACTCGCCCAAGAATTCAGAGTTCCGCTGGTTCCTTTTCTTCTCAAGGGGATCGCCGGCGTTCGCGAGCTCAACCTAGAAGACGGCATCCACCCTAATGAAGAGGGCCAAAAGCGCATTGCGGAACTGGTGGAACCCTTCATTACGAAATGGATCAATACGAAAAAGGCGAGGCAGTCCAGATGAGCTCTCTATCGGCACCAGCTTTCGAGCTGAAACAAGTGAGACATGAGTTTCAGTCTTCTTCAGGTACCCCTTTGGAAGTACTCCGCGATATCAATCTACAAGTACAGCGCGGGCAACGAATTGCTATTCTCGGACCCTCGGGAAGCGGAAAGTCCACCCTGCTCTCAATCATTGCGGGATTACAGAAGCCCACAAGTGGAAGCGTGATTTGGAACGGAAGAAATATTACTTCTCTTTCAGAGCGTGATCTATCTTCACTTCGAGCTTCATCAGTGGCCCTGGTATTTCAGCAGTTTCTTTTGGTGCCTCATTTGACTGCCTTAGAGAATGTGAGTCTTCCTCTAGAGCTGCAGGGGATGAAACGCGCCATTGCTCGAGAGCGAGCAATTCTGCAACTGGAGACTTATGGACTTCAAGAAAGAGCCCAGCATTTTCCGAGAATGCTCAGCGGAGGCGAATGCCAACGCGTGGCCATTGCTCGAGCGGTTATTGTCGAGCCCACCCTCCTTCTCGCGGACGAGCCGACGGGCAACCTTGATCCCAGCAGTGCGAAGGCGGTCTTTGAGCAGCTTATTGAACTTCCTAAACTGGGCAAAGTGGGAGCCCTTGTTCTAGTTACTCATAATGAGGAACTCGCTGAGCGTTGTGATCATCGTTATCGTCTCCACTTTGGAGACCTGAGGCTTCTTTCGAATGAGGGCAAAAAGTGAGATCAAAAGCCCCTAGTCCTCCAAAGAAACGTCTGTGGCTTGCGACTCTGCTTACGGGGCTTCTTGGTTTCGTACTACTCACCACTCTTGAGGAGAATATTCGATCAGCCCTTCAGAGCAGATCTCGCGAGCTTCTCGGGGGTGATCTTGCCCTTTCGTCTCGCCGCTGGCTTGAGCCCACTGAGCTTGATTTGGTCCGAAAAGAGCTTCAAAAATACGGCTCGTTTCGAGAAACCGAAGCTCTTGAGTTTTACTCAATGGTATCGACAGTGGGTAAAACACCTCAGCTTGTCGAACTGATAGCAACTGACGAGGCCTACCCGTTGGTCGGCGAACTTAAACGGAATCATCCAGATTGCGATTCTTGCGCATGGACTGATGAGGCCCTCGAAATACGTTGGGGTCTTCGGGCATCACAATCCCAGATTCAAATTGGTAACAGTTCGTTCACTTGGGCTGGCCGAATACTCAAGGATACCAGTAGAAGCCTCCGTGGAAGCAGTTTTGCACCGCGAGCATTCATTTCGCGCTCTAAACTGGCTGCTACTGGTCTTCTCCGATCAGGTGCCACCGTTTACGTGAGACACCTCTTTGCATTTGAAATAAAGCCAAGCGCGGAAACCCTCGATCGAATATTGGCTGAGCTTGATCAAAAGCTCACGGACCCAGGCGTGCAGCTGAAAGTGCCCTCAGATGCATCTGATGACGAAGGGCGACTGCTGCGGAATGTTTCGGATTATCTGGGACTAGCCTCTCTCGTTGGGCTTCTTTTATCGTTCTTCGGGTGCGCGTGGTTACTTCGTCGTGAAATCACACAACAAGCACGAATTTGGGCGATTTATCGTACCCTTTCGCCCCAAGGCTGGAAAGCCGATTGGATCTTCTATCGTCTTGCATTTCGGGTATCATTCACTGCCTCGGTTGCAGCATTATTGATGGCTCAAGGCACTTGGTCCGCTTTAGGTCCAAGAATTTCGCAAGCCCTGTTTATGCAGGACTTGATGCCAACATCCCTGACACTTCGAACCGTTCTCCTCACCCTTGGCGCATCTTTAGGGACCTCTGCTTTTGCTCTTTGGCCGGCATTGCGATTCTTGAAGAGACAGCCACTTTCGGAGTTGCTAAAAAATCCGGAGGCTTTAGCACAAAAGGGAGACCTCCGATTTTCTGAGATTCTGGTTTTCATTTTTGGAGTTTTTTTGTTCTCTCGCGGGATTTCTCATTCCTGGAGAGTGTCGGGCGTTTTCTTGGGAACACTTCTAGTCAGCTCGGCGGCACTGGTGTTTCTTGGATGGGTCTTTTTACGTCTTGTCGAGAAATTTCAAAGTAGATCTGAATCGGCGTTAACCCGCTGGAGCCTTTTGTCGATTAGCAGGGTGAAGAGCAGCTCACTAGTTGTCTGGCTCACACTCGCGCTAAGTTCACTTCTTCTAAGCCTCATGCCCCTTTTGGAGGGCAGTATTCGCTCACAGATTCAAGACCCCAGACAGGTTGGATCAATACCCTCTTTGTTTTTGTTCGACATCCAAGAAGAGCAGCTACCAGACCTCAAAAAATGGGCCTCTGAGACGGGGGCAGATCTTCAATTTGTAACCCCACTGATTCGTGGCCGAATCGTACGTGTAAATGGGTCTACCTTTGAGAAGGCCTCGCGCGTTTACTCTACCCGAGAGGAGGAAAGAGAGGCTCGGTTTCGAAATCGCGGAATCAACATCACGATTCGAGACCAGCTCACGGCATCTGAGAAGATTCACTCGGGAAAACCCTTCGCTGATCTATCGCACACACCGGAAGCGCCCCTGGAACGAATTAGCGTTGAGAGACGCTATGCTGAGCGCCTAGGACTCGGCCTTGGCGATATCCTTGATTTTGAAATACAAGGCGTTCCCATTTCCGGAAAAATCGTGAACCTGAGACAAGTTCAATGGACTAGCTTTCAGCCGAACTTCTTTATTACCTTTGGGTCTGGTGGACTTAATGATGCACCGAAAACGTTTCTTGCCTCGCTACCATTAGCATCAGCCGAAGTTCGAGAACGCTGGCAGGCCGACCTTTTTGACCGATTTCCCAATATATCGAGTATCGACGTCACGCGACTCATGGAGAGTCTACTGGACGGATTTTCTCAGATCAGCACCGCTCTTCGTGCGATGGCCCTGCTCACGGGCTTATCCGGATTTGCTGCTGTTTTTTCGGTGCTGCGCCTACGAGCGCGTGGTCGGAGATCAGAACTCGAACTCCTAAAAATCATGGGCGCAGATCCCAAGCAATTGTCCAGGGCTATAACAGTAGAGACCGCCGCACTTGCGTTTGCTGCCTCCATTTGCGGCCTGATTCTTAGTGCTGGCGTAAGCGCTATGCTCTCGGTGACCCTCTTTGAGGCGCCCATCGTCTACCCTCCTCTGTCGTGGTTGATGGGGCTACCCGCCAGTTTTGCCGTTTTTGGAGGCCTTTTAGGGCGAATCGCCTGTCGTGACCTGATTTCCAGCCAACCCCAAGAATGGCTCGCTCAGGTGTCTGAGGCGACACACTAGGCTTGCTCGCCTCCTCAAGAGAAGGTTAACTAACGGGAGTGTTCATGAATCGGGGTGCCCGAGCGATGTTTCGATTTTTCTCATGGAGCTTACTCAGTTTTTTAAGCTGGAGTTC
>JAGWZD010000242.1 GCA_018968995.1 Bdellovibrionales bacterium | reverse complement strand
GATTTTCATCGCCTGACCCTTACCCTCGACATAGGTGGGCGAAAGGTTCACTCGAAAGCGATACTGAGCCTTTAAATAAGGACCAGCGCCCCCGATCACCTCTACGGAATTCTTATCGATGGTATTATCGGTCCACCGAGTCTGAATGAAGCCTAGTTTTTGATTTTGAATATCTACCCGGTAGGACTTCAGAGACTCCATGGCGGCGATCCATGCCGTATTCGCATCGGTGAGAAAAATCTTAGTAAAGACATTTTCCTGATTGGCCCCAACAGACCGACGATAAGCAGAATGGCAGCCTCCAAGCACACAAGAAAGCCCCAAAATGAGGACCAGAATGCACCGTCTCATGGCATTAGTTTAGGCCCAAGCCCCCTGCTATTGCCAGTTTGATTTCCCGCGCCGATGTGCGAGATGCTTCCTCAGTATGAATGAGACCATCGAGACTTTTCGGGGTGCCCTAAAAATTGAAGCACAAGCACTCAGCCACGCCCTAGAGCGCTTTCAAGGCCAGACACCTCAGGCTAGCGCACTCATTCGGGCCGTAGACCTGATTCGAATCCGTTTGGATCAGGGGGGTAAGGTAGTGGTGACGGGGCTTGGAAAATCAGGTAAAATTGCTCAAAAAATAGCGGCTACTTTAGCCAGCACTGGCAATCTCTCCGTTTTTTTGCACCCCACTGAGGGACTTCACGGCGACTTAGGAATTGTAACCAGTGCTGACGTCCTTTTAGCCCTCAGCCATACCGGGAATACCGAAGAGATTCTGAAAATCAGTCTAGCCATCAAGACCCTGGGAGTGCCCGTGGTGGGCCTGGGTGGGAACTCAAACTCGCAACTTGCAGGCCTATCAGACGCCTGGATTGACGCCCATGTCGAGCAGGAGGCCTGTCCCCATAACCTCGCCCCAACAGCCAGCACCACCTTAGCACTCGCTCTCGGAGACGCGCTGGCTGTTACCCTGATGAAGCTTCGAGGATTTGACTCCAAGGCCTTTGCCATGAACCACCCTGGAGGATCCCTTGGGCGAAGGCTCCAACTCAAAGTCCAGGACGTCATGCAGCCTCTGGAGGTCACCCCAATGGTCGGCCCGGATGCCCCTATGGAGCTTGTGATCCAGGAGGCGGGTCGACGCAATTTCGGTGCGGTCCTAGTCACCGAGGCGGAAACTCTGGTCGGAATCATCACCGATGGCGACCTCCGGAGGGCGCTCAGTCATCGTGAGAAGTTTTTTACGCTCCGCGCCTCTGACATCATGACCCGATCACCCGTGATAGCCACTCCCGAGATGCTGGCCTTTGATGCGCTAGAAAAAATGGAAAACCGCCCCAGTCAGATCAAAGAACTTCCAGTAGTAGACTCCTCTAGACGGGTGCAGGGATTGGTCCGACTTCATGATCTGATTCGGATTTTCTAGGTTGTGTCCAACCGCTAGCTGACCTAGTATCTCGACCATACCTTTATCAAATTCGCGGCAATGGAGGCCGGACGGTAATGAAAAAATCTGGGATGAAATACCTTTCATATACATTGGCAACTTCGATGATGACAGTGGCTATCTTCGTTGTCATTACCGCCTGTGGCGATCGCCAGGCCAAAGCAAAGCCAAATATTGTCACCAAAACGGCCCCTCAAGCCGGCGTTGTCGCTAAAATTGGCGGCCAACTGATCACCGAGGCAGAGTTGATTGGCGAAGACAAAATGGACTTCTTTGAGTTGAAGAAGCGCGAGTACGAACTCCGAATGGAGCGTATTAACCGCCTCATTGTGGAACGACTCATTGGCGAAGAGGCAAAAAAGGCCAACATGTCGCTCGATGACTACATCGACAAGAAGGTTTCCAAAGGTGATGCAAAGATCAGTGATGCAGACATCAAGAAGTTCGCTGCTGACAAGAAGATCCCAGATTCGCAGATGAACGACCAAATTAAAGAGCGAATCAAGTCTTACATGCAGATGGAACGTCGGCGCAATGATGTGAACGCCTACATTTCAAAGCTCACTAAAGGCTCACCGGTGGAGATCTATTTTGAGCGTCCGAAAATGGACGTAAAAGTCGAGCTCGCCGAACACACTCCAACTTTGGGCAAAAAAGGCGCGAAAGTAACCATTGTGGAGTTTTCAGACTTCCAATGTCCGTTCTGCGCTCGTGGGGCTGAAACCGTGCATCAGATCGCCAAAAAGTACGGCAGTAAGGTGGCTATCGGATTCCGTCACTTCCCGCTTCCGATGCATAAAGAGGCACGTCCAGCCTCTGAAGCTTCGATGTGCGTGAACGAGCAGGGATCTGACAAATTCTGGAAGTTCCACGACAAGATCTTTCAGAATCAACAGAACCTCGACGATGCGAACTTGGAAAAAATGGCCAAGGAATCCGGTGCCAATGTTGAAAAGTTCAAGGCGTGCTACTCTTCTAAGAAGTACGCCAAGGTGGTGCAAGACGATATGGAGTATGGTGAAAAAGTGGGAGTGCGTTCGACTCCAACGTTTTTCGTAAACGGCCAGATCGTCAATGGCGCTGTTCCGATCGAGCAATTCAGCGAAATTATCGACGAAGAACTAGCGGCGAACTAAGCTGTTTTTCCGTTAATTGCGGTAAATAAAAGGGCCTCTGGATAAACTCCAAGAGGCCCTTTTTACTTCATGAACCTGTCTTGTGCCGCTTTTATCGGCGTATCAGCGAGCAAACCTTCATCACCTTCATCTCTTCCGAATCACTCACACTCAGACGACGAAGCACGATATCCGCAGCCGCCTCAAGCTCTACCCCGTCAGACGCCTGCACCAAAACGACTTCGCTGTAGAACTTACGAAGTCCCTTTAAACTGGAGTCGGGCCAATTATTGATGATTTCTGAAGCAGCCTTGGGATCAATATCTTTCCCGACCGAAAGCAGCATGGCCTGCACGGTATCCAAGAGGGCTCCGACCTCGCCCGCTTTAAATCGCTCCGCATTCACTGCCATCAGAAAGTCGTGCACATTTTTGGGTTCAGCAACACCCTTATCAAAAAGAATTTCAGCGCGTTTCAGAAAATTCACCACATTTCGACGAGCGTCTGTACTGGAGCCAGCGACGCCCATCATTCGCTCACGAATGATCTTTCTGTAGCCCAAAAACTCTTTCCGGCGGATCACACATTCGGCACAGTTTGCCAATGATACCGCACGATTGCTGGCGATATCGAGCAAGTACTTCGCATCTTCTTGGGTGACATCCATGACGTCTTTAGACAAGATTGAGATCAGCTTCTGATCCTCTCGAATTTCGGAGGGCTTTAGCGTCGAGAGTCCATTTCGGACACGACCTGCGAGAACCTCAGCTTCAGGTCCTTTTCCTAAAAGTTTAGCAAGCCATCCCGAGCCCTCTTCGGTTGCCTCCACCATGAGCTTTCTCAACACCGTAGTCGAGGCGCTTGCCGGAGCCCGATGGGCTCGCCCCTCCGTCTGCACTACTTCTTCGGAACCAGTCGAGACGACTCGAGTCGATGCGCATCCCGATCCCAAAACCAGGATTAAAGCCCCCGCACTCGCTGCAGACAGCGACCCTATTCGATGAACCCCTACTGCCTTTTTCATAGCTCAGACCTCGTCATTCCATTTCCCCAAGCTCGGCAAACCTGACCTACTGGAGGCAAAACTTGCCGCATGCCTGCGCCAAGTTTTTTTCGGTCACCGCACCAGTCAGAGGGCGTATCGGCCCGACATCAGAAAAACTTGAACTATTTCAAGAGCCTGGCCCATCCCTCGGAACTTTAAGGGCTATTTCCTATAGTGCCTCCATTGGTATGTGGTTTGCTCAACCTGAGCTTTGGGGAAATTCATGTCCAGTATCTCAGGATCCACAACTAGCTCCTACCTCCGAGACCTCCAGCAGGAGCTCGAAAACGAAACCAAGCGGGCTCGCGAGCAATC
>JAGWZD010000241.1 GCA_018968995.1 Bdellovibrionales bacterium | reverse complement strand
CGCTCGCGGATTCGGCTCGGATTGATACGCAGCATTAGGGTCAGTGCAACCCAGGTTTGGATGAAGACGGCAATGATCAGATTCGAGGGAAAATTCCTGAGCCACTCTTCTTTTTGAACTGCCCAATCCGCTGCGTCCATTGATCCTGGAGGGGCATGTTTTAACATCTCTTGACCAAACCAGTCCAGCCACTGGTTTAGCTCCGACCACGGAGCAACATGAGCAATCTTTGACCAAAGTGCCACTGCAAAAAGAATCACACTAAGCACTGCGACACTGGTGGTGATCAGTAACCAAAAAAGATTCTTCGCGATGCCTTGGTGAGAACGATTTCGCCTAGTGACACCCACGCGAGCGAACTCTGCTAGAGCCCACCCGGTAGCCACAGAAAAAATGAAATAACCCGCTAGTCCTGTCCATTTCGACACGACGAACACTGCGGCGCTGTTGATGAGTGTCACCATCAAAGCAAAACTCCGCCCTCGCACTAAATGAGCCCAAATCAGCGGAATCGGCGCTAGAATGCTTAAGAAAATGCTCAAGTAAAGTGCGGCACTGAACAAGAACAGAAGGGCGCCACCGAGCACACGTCGAGAGCCCAGTCCAGAACCCCTTTGAGGGGATGACTCTGGAAAGGGCCCTGACTTCGTTTCTTGCTCAAGCCCGTGTTCAGTAACCACAGGCACAGGACTAGAAGCCCGACGAGACGTATCCGACGAGCGCCAAGTTGCGTGCGCGCTTGACCGCAGAGGTCAGTTTGCGCTGATGCATGGCGCAGTTGCCGGAAATTCGGCGAGGTACAATTTTGCCGTGCTCGGAAACAAACGACTGCATCAAGCGGACGTCTTTGTAATCCATGATGTATTCGTTATCTGAGCAAAACCGACAAACCTTTTTGCGATGAAAGCCACCACCGCGGCGACCGCCACGATCATCACCATCTTTGCCGCCATCAAATCCGCGCTCTTCGCGGGAACCCATTTCAGCTCTATCTTCTCTTCTGAAACCCATAAAAACCTCAAAAAATAATTAAATTAGATCTCATCTTCAGACTCAGGCAAACCGGCCATGTCGGCTCCACGGTCTACTGAATCCTGACGGTATCGTCGATCGCTGTAACCTGCGCGCTCTTCGCGACGAGCCTCACGCTCCTCTTCACGCTTCTTGGCAGCCGCTTGCTGGTCAGCGCGGGCTTTCTTGAAACCCTCGATGTTGAATTCCTTATCGAGATTCACACTCAGGAAGCGAATCACTTGATCGTTCAATCGAAGATTACGCTCCATCTCGTGCACGATGTCGCCTTTTCCGGTGTACACAAAATAGGTGTACTGACCGCGCACTTCCTTTGAGATCGGATATGCAAGCTTACGCTTGCCCCAGTCTTCGGTGATCACCAGTTCGCCGTTGTACTGAGATACAACAGAGTTCAGACGGTCTTTCAGCGCCTTCAACGCTTCGTCCGACATTTCTGATTTAGTAATGAAGGTAGTTTCATATCCGGGCAACAAGCCCGAATGGTTCTGAGTAGCCATGAATTACTTCTCCTTGTGGATGATGGGAGGGGCCTATTCCCCAAATACCCAAAAGCCCGCTTTAAAAATCCTGCGAGCAAGGACTTAAGGCGTGTACCATGCCCCTTTCAGGAGCTCAAGAGCCGACCGAACGCCCTCGCCAAGGGTCATCGTTTGGGTGGTCTGGGCCCGGCCCCTGGTCGAACTGTTCCCTGGGGGGGCGTGTTTTCTGGATCCACGCAATCACAAAAATTGAGCACTCATACATCAAAATGAGGGGTGCCATCAGCAGAAGCATCGAAACAGCGTCTGGGGGTGCAAACAAGGCCGCCATCACCGTAATAATCAAAATAGCAGTCCTACGATTCGTGCGTAGTTGCGCCGGATTAACAACCCCGAGCCAGCCCAAAAACACTAAAATCACCGGCAGTTCGAACGAAACCCCGAAAAGGAACATCAGCTTCATACAGGTGTCGTAATAGGCTGCAATGGTCAGAAGCGGGACATCAGTGGGCGATCCATACTGAACAAAATATTTAAACCCCACTGGGAACAAGACCTTGTAGGCAAAACCGGCACCTAAGATGAAAAACACAGCCCCAGCCGCTAAAAACGGAATCACCCATCGCTTTTCCTGGGGACGAAGCCCTGGTGCTATAAACCCCCAAAGCTGATGGAAGTAGAGAGGCGAAAAAACACAAAGCGAGGCGTAGCCGGCGACTTTTAAATGGGTCAGAAAATTTTCGAACAAGGAAGTGAAGTACAGGCGTTGGCGTTCAGGAGGAAGAGCGTCAAAAAGAGGCTGCCTCAAAAAAGCCAAGATAGGCTCAGAACAGAAATAAAAGAGAACGAAGCCCGCCATGAAAATGTAGAGACAACGCATGAGGCGAAGCCGCAGTTCATCGGCATGATCAAAGAAACCCATGACAGGCCCCGTCCCAGAGTCTGAGGCCTCACTGGAAGGATTATTTATTGTGTTCGACTGAGGAGTTTCTTCTTGAGCCATGCTGTAGCCTCGGTCATAGTTCCGCCTGCAAAGAGGTGTCAAATCATGAATGCGCGAATTGTACCTTATGTTCTCACGGCGATAATGATCTCAGGTCTCTCTTATGGGGTGGCCTGCACAAAGAAACCTTCCGAAACGCCAACTTCAGAGACTGCTCCGGTAGCGCAAAGTACGGTTGCGCCCGTCACAGCGGAAGCTGTCACAGCATCTCCAGCACCTGTTTTAACCCCCCAGGAGAAAAAAATGGCCCAAGTAGATCTGAACACCGATTCGCTAGGACTTTCGAAATCCACTGTTGTCATCACCACCACAAGAGGTGTGATGAAATACAAGTTTTACTCGAAAGACGCGCCCAAGACCGTGGCCCGAATGGTCGAGCTGATTCAACAAGGCTTCTATAATGGCTTAACCTTTCATCGGGTGGTTCCTGGGTTTGTCATTCAAGGCGGCGATCCTAGTGGAAATGGAACCGGAGGAAGCGGCCAGAAACTACCTGCAGAGTTCAACTCTCGTCGACACATTGAGGGTACCGTGGCCATGGCGAGGTCGGCTGATCCGAACTCGGCAGACTCGCAATTCTATATCAGTCTGGGAAGGCATACTCACCTCGATGGGCAATACACCGTGTTTGGTCAGCTCGTTGAGGGACAAGCGGTAGCGGGCCAGATCGCTGTGGGCGACAGAATGACCTCAGTCACCATTGAGTAGTTATTGAAGAGTCTTCCTCGCAGATTGCGAAGGAATGATTCCGGCTTCTTGAAGCGCACGCGCAGCTCGTTCGCTGCGCGTGCGCACCCAAACGTCGTACATCCGGAGTAGGTCTTTTTCGCTACGCGGAGTAGTTTTGTCGCTGACTTCGGCCAGAACATCCACGAACTTGGGGAATTTTTCGGCCAGCTCACCGTAGATTTTTTGTTTCTGTTGCGATTCCTCTCGCTCGGCCACCGCTCGATAGGCCGCTCCACCCATTCCAATGTAGTAATCCAAATCCACAATCTTTCGATTGAGGCTGTCTTGAAAAAAACCCGCAACATAGAGCGAAAAATCGCCGACATGACGAAAAAGTGATCGTTGTTGCTCTAAAGCAACCTGCTCGAACGCACCCTTCACCATGAGGGCTAGGGCCTCTTCTTGCAAACTGCCGTCACTAGATCGGGGATATAAGGATTCAGTGCTGATAAACCGTTCCATCAAATGCACCAGATAGAATTCAGTTTCCGCCTGAACATTCACCCGCTGGGCGCTCAGCGCATCACGAATGAGCTCATAGAAAAACTCTTTAGGTTCGGTGACCAACTGAAGTTTTTGACCCCGACTCTTTTCAACACCGTCTTTTGCCATTCTGGGAAACCACTCCTCCCCCTTTTTATGCTACGCTCAAGGCGTTCGGAGTCAAACCAGGTACGTC
>JAGWZD010000240.1 GCA_018968995.1 Bdellovibrionales bacterium | reverse complement strand
GGTCCATAGTACCTGGCGCCTTCGTTCTGGTTTTTCGCCCAGAGGCAGTAGAAGTCGTAATACACTTTCGTTACTTGTACATTGACAGCGTGATGTCCTGAAGCAAGACGGTCCGAGAAATTCAGATCGGCGTAACTAGGAGCCCCGGGGCAAAGTGGATTGTTTGCAGTTACACTGAGGATTCCGGTACTCAAGGTTTTTCCGAGCGCAGTCACCTCATAGGCCACGCAACCATAGTTGGCCGTAAATCGAGAATATTGCCCTCCGGCGAGACTGAGTTCTCCAGCAGGCCGAGCGGAGATCCGAACCACCAGAAGGTTGTCGGTATTCACAGAGCTCGCGGTATAAGACGGAGTGGTTCCTCCTGGGCCAGTGACTTGAAAATCAAAGCTAAAGGCTGGACTCGTTGGAGCTGAGCCACTGCCGGATCCACCAGAACTTCCTCCTGACCAGTCGTCACTCGGCGGAGGCGATACTGGGCCGACATAAGGATCTACGTTTCCAGAAGGGTTGTAACCGCCACCAGAGCCGGCAGTGCGATAGGCTTCCCCGCCGCATCCTGAAAGGAGAACGGTCAGGGCCAGGGCACTCCACATGGCAATGATCTTAGGTTCAAAGGTCTTCATAAAATCCTCTTCTCTCTCCGGGGATCTGTGCAACGCTGAGGCCAATCTCCCTAGCGCCCCCTTTTAATGGGCCCATTTGCCCCTAAGGCGCTGAAAAACATAAGGAATTTTAAGAGTTCTCGAGCACCCCGAGAACGCGGGATGGGAAATTCACGGAGATCACCACACCCTGGGTTCACCGACACCTGTCAAAAGTTTTGTCAGTTTTCGAGACGTTCCGTATGCTGGAGTTCGGGTGGAGATGGTGGATGAGAGCTGAAGATATACGTTCCCTTTCACAAATTGGTCACGCTTTATGGGTAGACCCTGAGATCTCTAGGCTTCGTACGGCAGAGACCCTACAGGCCGTAGGACTTTTGCGCCTGCAGGAGGGAAGAGTTTTAGAGCGCGCCAGCAGCGCTTTGCTCGCTAGAGCTTTACAGGACAAAGAAAGTTTTCCCGCATCTTTTCTCGCTGACCCTTTTTTTCGGCTTCTTCCTGAAGAGCGAGTGCTACTGGTAGCCCTTCATTTAGAACGATGGAGTTACCATCGTTTGGCTCGAGTTCTGGGATGGACTGAAGATCAGGTTGCCATGCGAGCCTGGAAGGTCCGTATCCACATGGCCTCGCAGCAATCCGATAAGAAAAGACCTTTAGCAGCGCTTGGGGCTGCTGGCGCTCCAGCAAAGAAGGCGAGCTGTCCCGAGTTTGATGCGCTCAATCCATGGACTCAACGATTCATGGATGAAGAACATGAGTCCCGAGAACGGCTATTTCTTCAGAATCATCTCATGGCTTGTGAAGAGTGCCGAGGCGCTCTGGCCCGATGTCGAGATCTTTACTACCAAGTCGATACGATGCTCCCTCGGTCAACGCTTCAGAGCAGTCAGGACTCTGCAGAGATTCGAAGCCTCGAAGAGGCATTTAGACAGGTTCGAGTTCGAGTTCGGCCTTCCGAAGCCACTTTAAAGGATGCTTTCTACGCGTTCCTTCGAAGAGGTGAGTCGCAGCTGATTATTGCTGCTTTTTTAACGTGGATTGTTTGGAAGATGTTTCGCTAGCTCGGGTCTTTAATCGATTCGCTGAGGCGGGGTTAAGCTGATGAACGAGTTTCTGTTCACGTTCACAGTAAAGCTCCATAAAGTTCGGAACTCAGTTCGCCCAGAGATCAGGTCCTTTGGTGGGTTCGGAAATTTTTTGATCTTACTTACTGAGGCAATCACTGCTTCATTAAATTGAAGCACCTCAGAGCGTTCGTGAAACTCAATCCCAATCAAATTACCTTGAGAATCTAAAACAAGATCGGCAACGACTCGGTAATCTCCGGGAGAAAGGGGCCGATTGGGACGAATACTTCGGATGTAGCTCTGCCATAACGGCGCCAGAGATCCATAAATTCTCGAATAAAAGGAATAATGAACGCTCTCTACGGTGTTCAGAAGATTTTCTGCGCCTTCAGCAAGAGAGGTGTCGTCCAATCGCTGAGCTTCTGATCCGGCTGAGAAGCGTTCTGGGCGAAAGTTCTCTAACTGTGTTGGTTTGTTGGTTTTGAGAGATTTTGCAGAGAGGCCTTCTCGAAGAGATGGCGATTGAAAGCGAGACAAATCAGCACTGCCTTGATTCCTACTACGAGACTCTCGGGTCACCTGACGATTCTGCCCAGAAAAATATCGAGCGGTCTGGGGGGCCTGTTGCTGGCGATCAGCAGACTCTGGTTGAAGGAGTAGCTTTTTCTGTAAATCACTCGGGCGACGCGGGGTCTCGAGTTCTACGAGAACGGTATTTTTGGGGTCAGTGGGCGGATGGACAAAGCGAGGCACAAGCCCGGCTAAGCCGAACAAGATCAGGTGGGTGAGGAATGCAGCCAAAAAGGCAAAGGATCCCCGGTTCACAGGCCCATCCAAACTCGTCTGCTCCAGAATCTCAAGTGAAATCCGACTCAAAGAATCCACTTTACGCAGACTCAGGAGGCCTTGATCCGTGCATGAGTCAGGAACGAATTCTTTGCGTCTTTTCGCATTCTTATCTTGAGACATTCGAGGGATTTCGTATCCTTGGTCTTGCGATGCAACGCAACGGAACGACACTACGCCATCGTGTTTTCACGTTCGTGGGTCTGCTCATCCTGCTTTCAGTGATGGGCTCGGCTTGGACTTTGTTTCGAGTTGGTGGAGTGAGCCAAGCCCTCGACGGACTTCGCGCAGGATGGATTCCCTTAGGAAAGTCTCTGGGTCAGTTGGCGACCCAGTCCCAAGCTTACCAGCGAGAGCTTGAGCGATCGATTGGGTACTCGCAGTGGAAAGTGTCTTCAGCCGCTTCCGGAGAGGAGGGCGCTGTTCCATCACGTTTTTCAGTTCCGCGTTGGCTTGCGGATTCCATTCGAGAAGAGATCCGAAATACCCGAGCTCAGCTTGAAAAGCTCCAGGCCTCTGAGTTGTCGGAGGTACGTGCGCAGTTCGACTCCGCGATCAGTAAAGTGGAAGCGGGTCTAGATAAAGTGGAACAGCGCAGTGATCTTCTTTCGTCGGCATTGTCTACTGGCAACCTGGACCGAGCGTCTGAAGAATACCCAAATTGGAATCGGGATCTTTTGGCGTGGGTGCAGGGTACGCAGCGAATGGGCTCAGAGTGGGACCGGCTATCTCGAGAGGTCTTCGTCAAGACCCAGTCCCGGATTGACGTCTTACGGAACGGGTTACAGCTCTCGCTGTTATCCATGGTGCTGCTTTCGTTCGTACTTCTTTGGTTTGCTGAAAGAGCTCTAGGGCCTCTGAGTCGTTTATCTTACTTGGCCCGTGAGATTAAGCGCCGGGGTCTGCGACGCGAAGATAAGGATTTTCTTTCTGAGTTTCCGATCCAGCGACGCGACGAAGTAAGTGACTTGGCTCGCGAGTTTCACTCAATGGCCACAGCTCTTTTAGAACGTGAGCGTGTGGTACAGGAACAGACGATGACGCTTGAGACCCAGAATCGCGAGCTTCGTGAGCTGGGGCGCCTGCGAGAGCGTTTAAGAGAAGCAGAGAACCTAGCAGCGATTGGAAGACTTTCTGCACAGGTCGCACATGAGGTGCGAAATCCCCTTCATTCGATTGGACTTGAGGCCGAGTTAGCCATGGAGAGAGCTCATGGCGGTAGTGATCCTCAGTTGCGTCAGTCTTTGCAGTCGATCATCGAATCTGTCGAGCGGCTGTCCAGTATCACGGATAACTATTTGCGCTTTTCTAAAACATCCTCGGGCAGAAGAAGTCGCTTCGATTTAGGTGAGGCGTTGGAGTCTGTTCTGGCTACTTATTCGCCGGCTTGTGAAAAACTCGGAGTGAAAG
>JAGWZD010000239.1 GCA_018968995.1 Bdellovibrionales bacterium | reverse complement strand
CGCCAAGCGAAGTCCGTTGCTTGATCCGCGCGTAAAGCCGGCAATGTTCGACCCAAAAGCGAGAAAAAGGACTGTATTACGAGAAATTTTATTATTAGTACTCCGACCCCAAGTATCAAAATGACCACGGGTACATCCACAAACGCATTTACTAGCGACGCAGGGAGCGTATCGCCACCAAAGAACATTCCAACCGCCATCAAATTCCAGCAAACTGGGGCCAAACGTAACCCTAGTCTGCCCCAAGTCTCTTGCAGCCCTACCGCACCAATGTTTCCCGAAAATAACGAGACGTACTGTGGCCGAACCACTGAGAACGGCGGAACTCCGAAAATCAGCATGCCCGCCCCAAGAAAGACCAGAGATGAAATCAATGCACTAGGGTTTGAGAAGGCCAACCACTGCATCGGCAGAAATGACTGGCAATCTCTGATAGTTTGCCACTCGAAACCTCCAGCAGTCATTCCAACCACCAGAATGGACATCAGTACGGCGGGGACCGTGGCTATAATTACTGCGGACCTGCGCAAGGAGATGAACCGTGCCTCTACTCCCTCAGCCTGCCAATTCACAAGCAGTCCCGCCAGACCGTAACAAAGGGCCAAAAACGTCGGCGAAAAAACTGCGAGATGTGCCTGCAATAGTGGGCCTCGTACTCCAACAGGTACAATGGCAAGCATGGCAAAAAGTGGCGCCCCAGGAAGCCACCAGGTCCATCGCATCCGAGGATCGCGTTTGATAGATCGAAACCGTGTCAGGCTTCCTAAAAAATCTGCCAGAGGCTGCAAAAATCCCGCGGATCCTGCGCAATTAGGCCCAACTCTGGCCTGGAGATCAGCTCCAAGCTTTGAATCGACCCAAACTGAAAGATAAACGGAAATCGCAACAAGAGACACGAGAATAACGGAGGAAAGAAAAAAGCTTTCGAACCAAACACCGAAGCTGGCCATCATCGATCGACCTCCGCAACCTCGAGATCTGCGCTGGCCAACGCCAAGGAAAGATCTTCGAGGCTCTCTCCTGGTAGAAAGTCTGGAATCGCCGCAAAAAGTGACTCCGATGGCGTGATAAATTTCACCTGCTCTGGAGTGCGCCCCCCTGAGGAGAGAACAGAAACTTTAAGCCTTCCTCTCGGCGCTTCTACCTCTGCAATGAAAGTTCCTGCGGGCACCTTCGTTGTATCGCAGCTTGCCCTGTAGTCTCCCCCTGGAACATGCTGAGCCAACTCGTAAAGAAATTGTGCCGTTTGAACAATTTCGTGAAGTTTTAAAACAAAACGATGATGAAGGTCACCAGGAACAACTGAGGTCCAGGTTAGCTGAGGTGCGCGATATCGGATCGAATCATAGCCGGGAAAGCCCTTCCAACGAAGATCAGACTCGGGGTCAAAGGCTCGCGCTGGCACGCCACTGATACCATGCTTTCGAATCACATCCTCATCAATAACCGTGCGCCCCGAAACGCGTCGAACAAAGGACTCGCTATAGGTTAACTGGTCATTATATTCGGAGACCCGATCCAGCACTCGCTGACAGGCTGCCTGAAGCGACTCTAAAAAGCCCTCACTCACATCACCATGCACTCCTCCCAAACGGAGAAAATTTGGAGAATGTCGCGATCCTGTGGCTAGCTCCATGAGATCCAACAAATACTCTCGCTCTCTCAACATAAAGTGAAAAGCTGACTCGGATTCCGCTGCGCGCGCAATCAACGATAAGTTTTTCAAATGGGAGGACATTCGCGAAATCTCAGCAAGAAGCACCCGTATGACCTGAGCACGTTCTGGAACTGAAACGCCCAGACCCTTCTCTACTGCCAGACAATAAACCCACTCACCAAAAATGGCCGACTCTGCATCGACTTTTCCAGCGATAGCGACAGCATGCTGCCAGTCCTGGCGACAAATCACTCGCTCCAGTCCTCGTCGAGCAAAGCCGAGCTCAACAGCGGCCGAATCAATGTCCTCGCCATTCAGCTGAAGTAAAAGCCGAAACGCCCCAGGGAGGCTGGAATGAAAGGGCCCAATAGACCACGCTATCCTGGTGTCTGATACGCATTCACCGCGAGCTGGCTGAAGACGACTCAAGTCACCCTCCAGTCATTTGTTTCTAACAAGCTTTCTCTCGGTTCGCGGCGCCTCTGTATCTTGCGATTGCTGACATAGCCCCGCACTTTTTCCTGAAGCAAAATCCAAGCATCAATAATCGCCTCAGGTCGGGGTGGGCAGCCACTCACATACACATCCACGGGGACGCAGCTTGCAAGACCCGGAATAGCGCTGCCACCCAGGTTCGGCGCAAAGATTCCGCCTGAACAAGCACACGAGCCTATCGCCATCACCCATTTTGGCCCGGACATTTCTAAATAGATTTTTTTAAGCTCATCTGCGGCGGCTTGGCTAATCGCCCCCTGAACCAAGAGGACATCTGCCGATCGATGGTCCAGCTCCTGCCTTGCCCCAAAACGCTCCAGATCATAACGCGCGGCCTGAGTCTGAATCAGCTCATCCGCACAGCAGGCCCCTCTGATCACAAAATAGCGAAATGCTGAGGACCTTGCCCAGCGACTTACCCCTTGTGTCCTCGACTTCCACCAGCCGCTCACTGTGCGACTCCTTTTTGGTCCGCAAACGGCTCTGGCGAGGAGCCCCTCGCCGAGGCAATTCGCTTCAGGTCACCTTTTCGATTCGAATAAACCAAGGACACTATGGCTGTTAAAGTTAAAGTGAGTAACGCGACAGAAGAATACCGACGCCCACTTTGTTGAATCGCAAGCGGTATCATCAAAAGAAGCGGTAAACTGATCAGCACCCCCACCTGAACGGCTGTAAAGTAACGGGTGTTAATGACGCTGACCCGAGGAACGCTTCCTCCGCCTTCTGATGCGGAGCTCTGCGCAACGGCGCTGTCGGCTACTGACGCTTCTTTTGGGGGACCCCCGAAAAACCGGAGAATCTGACTCACCACAATGGGGGCAGCGACGGCGAGTCCGGCCACCACCATTAAAACGGAATAGGCAAACCAGCCCTGGTTTTCCGCGGCCAAGCCGTCCATAAATTCTCCCTTACCGGAATGCTCTGAAACGCTACTGAAGTTGAAAAAGTGTGTCAAGATCTGTAAATTCTTAGGGAATTTATGCTCACAGGTTCTCTTGAGTCCGTCTTTGCATCCTGTGCAGCGCTTGCCAGCACGGTACGGGTTACTGGGTTAGCGGGATCTGCCCGCGCCTGGGCCATTCTCCGCTATCTTCGGCATTTCCGAAAATCGCTGCTCGTTATTATTTGCCCTGACGAAGAAACCTGTCTCGAGCTTGAGTCTGATCTGGTCGCGCTCAAAAGCCTTCCCCTGAGTGAAGCCCCCTCCGAAGTTGGCCCCGAAGTGGCTGTTTTTCCATCTTTTGAGAGAAGCCTCTATTCCTCAATCTCGCCCTCACTGCGCACGCGACTCACGAGGGCGGGAGTTCTCTCTCGACTGGCCCAGGCCGATTTTCACGGAGCGGGGGCTCCACTGATTTTGCTCACCACTCTAGATGCGGCATCCCTTCGCACACCGCCTCCGGAACTGTTTAAGAGCCTCTGTGTTTCACTTAAGAGAGGTGAAAGCTGCGGATCTCGCGAGTCACTCGTCAGCTCCCTCATTCAGGCGGGCTACCTTCGCGCTGACACCGCAGAAGACCCAGGAACTTTTTCTGCCCGTGGTGAGATTATTGACATCTACGCTGCGGACCCCACTCTAGCACACCCCTGCATCCGCATTGAACTCTTCGACGATGTTATTGATCGTATTAGGCCCTATCACCCCGAAACGCAGCGCTCTCTAGAAATTGAGATCAACTCAGCCTTCATAGGCCCCTGCCGAGAGTTTCTGATCAATCCAAGTACGCTTCCGGGACTGAGAGAGAGAATCAAGTCTTTCGCAGACGAGCAAGGAATCCCGCGAACCGTTCG
>JAGWZD010000238.1 GCA_018968995.1 Bdellovibrionales bacterium | reverse complement strand
CCCTAGGATTAGCCACCCCCGCAGCGTTGGTTGTGGGCCTCGGAAAGGCCTCTCAGCGAGGAATACTGATTCGCACTGGGGCAGCCCTAGAGGCCTTGGCTCAGACCAAAGTGATGGTGTTTGACAAGACTGGCACACTCACGATTGGAAAACCCCAAATCACTGACGTGTACTCGCCGAATTTCTCTTCCGAAGAAGCCCTCACTCTAGCTGCCAGTTTGGAACATTCGTCGGAACACCCCCTGGCTTTAGCCTTTATCGAAGCCGCCCAATCGAAAGGTCTTGCACTGGATCGACCTGACCGCTTCGAGACGGTTCCTGGTCAAGGCATACGAGCCTCCCTTCGACAGAAGTTCACGCTCCTAGGTAACAGAACATTCCTGCAGTCGATGTCTGTCTCGATCCCCAAGACGTTCCAGGAGCGTCTTGAAGTGTGGGAGACCGAAGGAAAGACATCAGTTGTTCTGGCGGTAGACTTTCATGTCGTAGCAGCCTTTGCAGTGCGTGATGAGCTTCGAGCCGAATCTTATGCGTTGATTCAATGGCTTCGTGCAGAAAAATTTCAAATCAGACTCCTTACCGGTGATCGCAAATCGACAGCTGAAGCGATCGGAAGAAATCTCGGTTTAGATCCTAGTGAAATATACGCCGAGGTGCTTCCATCTGCTAAAGAAGAGAAAATTTCTGAGCTCCAGAACCTTTTTGGTCCAGTGACCATGGTCGGCGACGGTGTGAACGATGCCCCAGCAATGGCTCGCGCCTCGTGCTCAGTCTCATTGCTCGGGGGTACTGACGTCGCCCTTGAGGCCGCTCAAGTCACTCTCATGCGAGGCCATCTCTCTGGAATACGCGACGCCGTTCTCCTTTCCCAAGCCACCTTGCGAACCATACGACAGAACCTTCTTGCGTCTTTTTTCTACAATGCCTTAGGAATCCCGATCGCCGCTGGGGCTCTTATGCCCCACTTTGGAATACAACTCAGCCCGGTCTTAGCCGGCGCTGCGATGGCGCTGAGCTCGCTCTCTGTTCTTGTAAACAGCTTGCGACTTCGTCGTTTCCATCAGTGGAACCAGAATGAGCTCAAGAGTTTTTGAGACACTTGCCTGTAAGACCGGTCATACCCTTCGAGATTCAGTCTCTCATCAATCCATGCACTCTCTGATTGGTCCGACTCTAGAGGCCCAACTGATCTACCTTGAACCTTCAATGCTCGGCGAGCGCTTGCAAAAAGATGCCAGTGAACCTTTAGTCCTTTGGGATGTGGGAATGGGAATCGCTGCAAATAGTATTGAATCTCTGAAGCTGTCGTTAAACTCCGATTCAAAACGTCCTCTAGAAATTCACAGCTTCGAGCTTCATCCCGAGGCCATTGAAAAAGCTCTAGATCAACCGCAAGAGTTTGCGTTTGTGCAGGACCACGCTCGCATCATTCGGCAGCTCCTTGAATCTGGTGAGGCCCACTGGAGAAGCCCGAATCACTTGGCCGATAATCGATGGTATCTTCATCGAGGCGATTTCAAGGACTATCTGGACCCCGTCTCACAGTCGATTCCCCCAGCAGACCTCATTTTTTGGGATTTTTATACACCCCAGTCGTGTCCAGATCTTTGGAGCCCAGAACTGTTCACCAGAGTACGTTCCGCATCACCTGACTCTCTTTTGTTTACTTATTCCGCGGCTACCCCGGTGCGAGTCGCTTTACTACTTGCTGGATTCACTGTGGGACACCCCTCGCCACAGCAGCAAGTCACTCCCATGAAATTAGACGCCACCCGCGCTGCCGCGAGGTACTCTAGGAGGCCAGAGCTTGGAGAGCTTCTGAACTGGGAATGGATTGAGAAACTGAAAAGATCCTCTCGCTTTCGACCCTACGGGAATTCGAGCTGGGCTAGGGCTTCATCCGTCACTAAAATCCTGGATGCGATCTTGCAACACGAGCAGTTTCAAATTCGCAGCGGCGGCTAATTTTTTGCTTTTTCAATAAAAACTCGACCACTGAGGGCTGTGATCGTTTCTAAACTGCTGAATTTGCGAGAGATCCGTAATCGAGAGTAAGCCACGTAAGATTTGTTTCTCTCGGTCTAGGACAGGAAGCCTGCGAATATAGTGCTGAGCCATCAAATGGAGTGCAACCCACGGAGACTCGTCTTCAAAACAGTAGATTACCGGACTTGTCATGACCTTACCCACTTCAACCTCCTCAGGATCAAGATCCTCAGCGATCACACGCACCACAATATCGCGATCAGTAACAATCCCGATAGGAGCTGCTTGAGGAAAACCCGAAGGGCAGACCGGCACTGCCCCAAAACCCCTTGTACTCATGAGGCGCGCGACCTCAATCAGAGGACGATCTGGCGCAATAGTTAGTACCTCACGCGACATGAGCTCGCCGCACGTCTTCGCACTCATCTGAGGCGATGAGTGCAAACCAAACGCCAAGCGATCGGGTCTTATAGATTGGTTGCAGACTCCAAACGAGCAATTCGATCCTCAAGCGAAGGATGGCTTGAGAAGAGTGCGAATATTTTGCCGCGCCCTGAAATTTTCAGCGACTGAACGGCGGGCTGCGCCCGAGTGTCTATCAGCTCATAGGTTCTGCGAAGACCTTCCAGCGCTGAGATCATTTTCTCCCGCCCTGCGAGGCGCGCCCCGCCATGATCTGCCCGATACTCTCTCAACCGAGAGACATACGACACTACGATTGAGGCGAGAATCATTAAGATCATTTCGAGAAGAACCGTCAAAACACTAAACACAAGAGGTGACACATTCTCGCCCCGATCCTCGCGGTCACGACCTCGAAGCACCTGGGCAATTGCGAAAGCAAGAATGCGTGAGAGAAACATCACAAACGCATTCACTACACCCTGAACTAAAGTCATGGTGACCATGTCACCATTAGCCACATGGGCGATCTCGTGCCCCAGGACCCCTTCGATTTGATCGCGATTTAACCGCTCGAGGAGACCGGTCGAAACTGCCACTAATGCCCGATTTTTCATCGGCCCTGTAGCAAACGCATTCACTTCGGGGCTCTCATAAATACCGACCTCAGGCATCGTCGTGAGGCCCGCTGCCCGAGCTAAATGATAGACGGTTTGCATGAGCCATTCCATTTGAGGATCGTGACTCTTCTGAGGATCCAGAACCTGTACGCCCCAAAGCATTTTCGCCATGAAGCGCGACAGCCCCAAAGAAATGAAGGCCCCGCCCATTCCCCAAATCAGACAAAACGCCGCCAAAGAGTAATAGTCGATCCCCCGAGCAGACAAATACGAGCGTAACCCGAGTGCACTGGTCAACACCGAGATCGTGGCGATGATCAGGAAGTTTATGCTTAATAAAACCGAAACTCTTTTGAACCATGCGGGCATGAGTCATTCTCCTCTAGAAGTCTGAAAAATGGGGATGCCTAGACTAGACATCACAAACGATCGCTAAATCCATAAAAATAGATCGGTTTTTCAAAAAGCCTGCCCTGTTTGAGTCGCGCTCCATTCTAGCTCATTTTTGCCTAGTTCGATCTCGCTTTTATCCGTGACGCATTGAATGCACTGATTCACACTCAAATAACAACTCAAGGAGGAGTTTTTATGATTCAGATATCCAAGCGTATTTATGCTGCGCTCGCTCTGAGCGCGGTAATCGTCGCACCCCAAGCCTTCGCCATGCCCGGAATGGACATTGGAGTCATGGGCGGAGGTAGCTTCGCGAAGTCCAGCCAGAGTGGACTAGACAGCAAGTTTGGAATTTCAGGGGGCGCGTCCGTGGGCCTTGGCCCACTCGAAGTATCAGCTCTGTATACCCAGTATAAGTTTTCGCAACCTGGGACTGACTACACCCTTAACTACCTTGATGTGCCTGTTCTTTACCGATTGAGTCTGGGCCCCGTCTCGGTAGGCGCAGGCGGCTTTTACTCCGCTTTCCTGAGCGGCTCGAACAATA
>JAGWZD010000237.1 GCA_018968995.1 Bdellovibrionales bacterium | reverse complement strand
GCCCCCAAAGATAGCCCGTTGATGAGATGCTGGACTAGATCCAACATGGCAGTTGTTCAGCCTCTCTTAGGGGTTGATGGTCGTCTGATACTTGAAGGTGCCCCCAGTGATTTTCAGCACCACAGCAGATTTCACTGCGTTTCTGTTGGAGTCGATTGAGATCTTCCCAGTGACCGCATTGTAGTCCTTGGTTGCCGCAATGGCGTCTCGGATCGCAGCCTTTTCTAAGCTCGGTGCGCGGTTCATCGCATCAGCAAGGATCTTGGCAGCGTCGTAGCCCGCGGCAGATAAACCATCAGGAATCGAACCGTAGGCTTGCTTAAATTTGGCAATGAAATTCTGAACGACTGAAGACTGGTCTTCCGATGAATAGTGGTTCGAGAAGTAAGAGCCCTCAAAGGCGTTCCCGCCGATCTCCAAAAGTTTGGGGGAGTCCCAACCATCACCGCCAAGAAGTGGGGCTTTAATACCGAACTCTTTCGCTTGGCGAGCGATAAGTCCAACCTCATTGTAGTATCCAGGAACGAAGATAGCGTCTGGGTTCTTAGAGCGTATGGAAGTGAGTTGGGCTTTGAAATCAATGTCGCCCTGGCTGTAGCTCTGATCCATCACAATCTCTCCACCGGACTTCTTGAAAGTCTCTGCAAAGAAATTGGCGAGCCCAACGCTATAGTCGCTTTTGATGTCGCGAAGAATCGCAACCTTTTTGGCTTTCAGGGTATCGACTGCGAAGCGGGCCATCACGGTGCCTTGAAATGGATCAATAAAACATGTGCGAAAAATGTAATCGCCCTGCTCCGTGACCTTCGGATTAGTGGACGATGGGCTGATCATTGGGGTTTTGTTGGACTGAGCAATTGGAGCCATCGCCAAACTCACCGAACTGGCCACTTCACCTAGAATCGCAATGACCTTGTCCTGAGTAATGAGCTTAGTCACCGCAGTGGCGGCTTCCTCGGGCTTGCTTTGGTCATCGAGCGAAATGAGCTCAATCTTTTTACCTTTCACTCCGCCAGCGGCGTTAATTTCTTGGACGGCTAATTTAATGCCCTGGTTGGTCGAGGTTCCAAAGGTTGCCTGGGGTCCGGTCATCGAGCCAACTTCGCCAATTTTAATCACGGCGCTGTCAGCGGTCATTTCAGAGATTTGGGTCTGAGATTTCTTGCATCCGATAGATGAAAAGATCACCGTGAGAACGATTAGGATTTTGCTAGCTGGATTCAAGAAACGCATGGGCGCTTTCCTTTTTGTTTTAGGTGTTTACGTTGACACAAAGTGTATGTCGCCACAGTATTCGGGGTATGGCGGAGAGTCAATCTAAGCGTGGCCCTTCTTTCGCTTATGCCCTAAGAAGTTTTTCAGGATACCTTCGGGGCTCGGGGAAAGCTGAACACACGGTTGCCAACTATCAGTCCGACCTCAGGGTTTTTGAGAGGTTTGTTCACGAAAAATTAGCCAAGAAGCGGCTCTTGGTCAGTGATTTGAACCTCTCGGATTTACGAAAATATTCGGAGTACCTACGCTCACAAGGGTTCCACGATAATACCCGCCGTCGTCGTCTATTGACGGTTCGGCGCCTGTTTCAGTATTTGACGAAGCGGGGCAAGCTCGACTTAGACCTAGGACGAAGATTGCCCGCGCCTCACAAAGTGGAAAAGGTTCCGCGTGTGGTTGACTTGGTTGGTCTATTAAACAAGATCAGCGCACTTCCCTCAGACACCGCTCTACAGTCGCGGAATCGCACTTTACTGTGGTTGATTTGTGAGACGGGGTGCCTAGTGAGTGAGGCTTCAGCGTTGCGCTTGGGCCAAGTATTAATGGGTCCTGGGAGTATTGAATTCCTCGGCAAGGGCGCTCGTCAAATTCCGGTTTCTAAAGGGCTGCTCGAGGCACTTCAGGAGTTAGGGAAACGGAATCGTGATTCCGGGTTTCTATTCCAAGGATTCAATCGCTATGGCCCCATTGGTAACACCTCGATCACCCCACGAGGGATTGAGCTGGTTTTCAAAAAGCTTCTCTCTGAATTTGGGAAGATCACCCCACGAATGGTCCGACACTCGGTTGTGGTGCATTGGGCCCAACAAGGTGAAACCCAGGAGACGATTCAAGCGCGCTTAGGCCTGAAGACCGACTATGCCTTCCGTTCCTACGCTCCGCTGCTTCGGGCGCACCAAACGGGTGATTAAATCCAGCTTCGAAACCACATCCATCGGTCATAGGAATTATTCGGGATTTTCCATGCTGAAAGAATCGGAAAGAAATAAATAAAAAATCCAAGGGTCAATGCCAGGACGACCAGATGTGCAATGAGTGACGCGCGCGAAGAGCGAGAGGGGCGTGACGAATTCCTAAAGAGGCAGTGAAGCATGTAGGTCCAGGCAAAGCTTAAGAGAATACCAGCAGGGTAATAGTAATAAAAAAAGGCGAGCTTCCTGGGAATCAGCATCCAAGAAAATGTTAGCGTGGCATAGGTGGCAGAAATCCAGAGTGCAGCAAATGTACGAGACCATAACCAATCAAAAAAAGTCCAGAGCATGGCTAGCAGACCAGCCCAAATCACAACAGGGTTACAAATGAACAACACGCCTCTAACCCATTGTTTATCTGGTGAGGGCTCAAAAGCGTACCAAATGGGCCGACTCATCAGCGGCCACTGGGTCCATGTGCTGCTGTAGGGGTGGGGTGAGACTACATTCAGCTGACCAGTCCACATTCTAAGCTGGTTTGAAAACAGAATATCTTTGATCGAATAGGTGTGTCCGGTTGCGTTTGTCGTTATCCAAAGAAACGGAATAAAAGTGCTGAAATACACTAATACTGGAATCGAGATCCAAGCTCGGATGAATCGGCTCAGCGGGATGCCTGTTGGGGGTAGCGGGTAGAATTCCGCTAGCTCGGATTTCACTGTGGAGCGGCCGAACGTAATACCCCAACTTCTGAAGAGCTGGTAAATGCCAGCGATTGCGCCCAGCGACAGCCACGGGATCACTGAAAACCATTTGCAGGCGCAGGCTAGTCCCAAAGCCACTCCGCTTAGATTCAGATTTTTAAGCCGACGCCTATGCTCTGATTCTGGCGAGAGATCAGGGAACAACGGAAAAAATGCGCAAAGACCTAGCGCCATGGCCCAGATCAAAAAACCCATCATAAATGTGTCGAGCATGGCAATTCGAGATTGCACGTAAACCATGCAGTTGAATCCAGTGATGAGTGCCGTGAAAAGGGCAGCGAGTTGAGTTCTGAACAAGGCCAGAGCGGCTACATAGGTTCCAGTGATCGTGAGAGCGCCAAAAACAGTGCTCATGAACCGCCACCCGAGGGGCTGATCGCCAAAGATAGCCATGCTGAGAGCGATCAGTTGCTTTGCTAAAGGAGGGTGCTCGTAATTCCGATTTTCGGCCCATGAAAGCCACTGACGTGCTGCCGGCACATAATGGAATTCATCAAAGTTCAGACCCTGGGGAAATTGAATATAAAGAATAAATAAGGTCCAAAAGCCAAAGAATAACGCGACCGATGTCACTAAGAAAGCCTTTTGGTCCGGCATGAGGCTGAGCTTAGCTGAGACTCGATCTAGGAAGGTCTGAGGGCCTGAGAGGTTCGGCAGGGCAGGGGTTTGAGAGGAGCCCAGAGCCGCTGAAGGTCTCTTTTTTTTTCGCATGAGTTTATCGTTCCGTTTCCCTGACTCTCATCTTAAGGTGTCTGGCGAGGTTTTGCGATGACAACTGACAATACTCAAGTCGGCCGGAATGAACCATGCCCCTGTGGCAGTACCAAAAAGTACAAGCGATGTTGCGGTAAAGATGCCGCGCCGAAACTAGGTGCGCCCCTGGATATGGCCAAGCGCCTGGAACGGATGAACCTCGGCGGAGCGAAAGGTGGCGCTGCCGGGGAAGGTCCCGGTTCTGGCGCAAATCCGATGGCTGGATTTGACCCATCGCAGTTGGACC
>JAGWZD010000236.1 GCA_018968995.1 Bdellovibrionales bacterium | reverse complement strand
TGGGATTACGACGCAGAGCCTGAAGCAAGGGCTCAAATCCCTCTTCTTCATAGCTGCCCTCTGTACCCAGTCGGCGAACAGCGCTTTGAAATACAGAAACGTTGTTCGGCGTAGTGCTTGTCAGCTCCTGACCAGGGAGAAATCCAACATAGGGGTTATCGCCTTTGTCCGTCGACAAAAGGCCCATCTTCCAATCCAGCACATTTCCGCTGCGCACGAATTGGCTCATGAAAAGAGCCGTGTTGCTGATCACGTTTTGCTGGTGAGCCCCCATACTGCCGCTGTTATCGATCACCCAGATGATGTCCACCACGGAGTTTCCCTGAAGCTGCTTGAGCTTGTGAGGCACCTCGACCCGCTTAGAAGGTACGGGCTTCGAATAGTACAAGTAGCCCCCATCATTACATGACATTAAAAGCGCGGCGAACCCCACTAGCGCAAACTGTCCGCAATGCAGTGCCTTTTGAATCATCGTGCTAGTCCTTTCAAACACCGTTGCTCGACAACTCCTTGAATTCTAAAAAATTCATCCGGCCACAGAACGCCATCCAGAGGAAAAACCAGCCGACCATCGCCTGGTCGTGGTGCCGCCTGAGAAGTGCTCACTGCATCCTTGACGCCACCATCTGTCGCAGGTGCTGCGGCAAGAACCCGCATCTGATTCATCAGTTCAACCTTCACAAAACGGAGCTTACGAATTGCTTCCGAGAGCAAGGCCTTCTGATTCTTCCACTGCCGGCGATACTCCACCTGAATCTGCTTTAAAGCGGCCTGTTCGCGGTTCAGGATCGACTCGTGCGCAAGCTTCCAATGCGACTGCCGCCCAACCACTGAAGGCAGACCACTCTCGAGGCTTCGAGTATGCAAACCCCCCAGGCGACTTGCCTCTACAGAAAGAACCTCGGCACGTTTTTCAGCTCCAAGAGTGAAACTATCTTTGGCGAAGGGAGCGGGAATAGACGAGGAGTTCAAAGCGGACTCGATACGCTGTGCCCACGCCCCATACCGGTCCTGAAAGTCGCCAAAATCCCTCTGCACGGCTCCGAAGGAGCAAAGCTTCAGATTAGAGATCGCTCGCACCACGGGCAGTTCAGGGTGAAAAGAATCTCGTGTGCCGGCCGTACTCAACGAGGCAACCTCTCCACGAAGATTCTGAACATCGCCCTTCCGAAGTAGAACCCACGCCAGCTCTTCACGAGCAGACAGAAACTCAGGTGCCGCGGTAGGAATCTTCCTAAAATAACCTTCCGCCTCGTCCCACAAGCCTGCCTGGAACAAAAACCGAGCAATTTGAAGTAGATAGGAGGAAACCTTCAAGAGGTTTCCCTGAGCCTCGAGCGCCGACTCGGCGTGAATCTTCAGAATCTGAGCAGCAGCACCGAGATCCCCTTTGCGCGCATAACCCAATGAAACAGTGTGGGCTAAGGGTAGTTTATAAAAATTAGATGAGGGCAAAGCCTCCAGCAGAGCTCGCCCCTGATCACCCTTTCGCAAGGCCCCCGCGGCACTGAGGGTACCGATCGAAGCTAGCGCTCGAGGATTCAGCTGAGAAAGTTGCGCATTTACGTCTGCTGGAACAGAAAAGCCGCTCTCAAAAACGTATTGATCGAAGGACTTTCCTAACCATTTCGACCACGACGCATCAAAGGCCTGAATCAAGGGTGAGGGCTTTGCGGACGAAATCCAAACCCCCGGCGCATGAGCCAAAACCTGAACCCATGACTCCACCGTCGTCTGAAATAAGCCTAAGCTTAAAAGAGCACGCAAGTGGGCTAGCTTAGCCGCGAGCGCGAAAGAAGGAGGCAGCTGCTTCTCTATCCCGCCCCACAAATGTGACGCCGCCTCAAACTCACTTTTCAGCTGCAAATTAATCCAGTGATTCACTTCAGGCGGCAGCTGACTTTTTTGGCTTTGCCATACTGAAAAAAGTTGAACTGAAAACGGATCATCCAGTTTGTACTGATCGATCGATGGAAGGTCGCCTCGCACAGGGCCGCCATTCTGAGCCTGCTCCAGCGGTAAGGGGGCTGACTGCTTGGTACCTTTTAACAACAGATCAGCTGCCGAAGACCTCTTGTTAGCAAAGGCGGGTGAAACACACAAAAGACCCGCTACGATCAAACTCGAGCCCCAAACCCAGGAACGAACTGAAATCACGAGAGGCCTCATTGAAGCACCATCCCCGAAGAACCTCCCGGCATCCACCCAATCGCGACATGTCCCAGCCAATGCTGCGTGGTAGCGGAAGATAACTGCCGAACCTCACGATAAATATGGTCCTTCATGCCCAGCCGAATAACCATTTGACGACCTAGCCAAAACGCAAAACCAACATCCACAGTGGCCATATTTGCGTTGCCGCGATTCAAACCCACGACACCCGCGCCGAGAGCAATGTACTGATCAAGATACAAGACGGAATCCGTAGAGATTCGAAACTTTCCATAAAACGTGTTCATGGCTAGCTCGAGATTTGCCCGATATTTCGCATACGCGACGTCCGGTAAAATCCCCTCAGCTTGAATCAACTGCTGAGCTGTATCTGTAAACGAATTGAAGACTTGAGCTCCCACAAAACCCAGACTCAAACGATCATTAAAGTGATAGCGCAGACTGCCGCCTACCTGTTTTGAAATGAGAAAGCTTGAATTGGTGAAGTCTTGCGCTGCACCAACAGCCAACTCAAACCTCCCCTTCAACGGATTGTATCGCGACTGTACGCTATAGAGCTTCTCTGTTGAAACTGCAGCAGGCGCTTGATTCGAAGGTAAATTGAGCGTCTGGAGCTGGTCCTCCAGAGACACCTCGGGAGAGCCTGAAGCCTGAATGGGCGCAGCATAGGCCACGTTGAATAATAGGCCCATGATCAAAAGCACTTTGGACAAGGTCTTCATTTCAGCACCTCTTTCATCCAGTTAGCTACGACACCGCGGTCGACAGCTGACTGCGACTGTAAATCAGCCCACTCCGCTCCAGAAATAATCCAACGCTTCCCGCCCTCGTCGCACTTAGCAACAAGAGCTAAATCATACGGAGGAAGAGAGGACACCGGCTTATAGGTCATATTCAAAAGCGCCTGGCAGGAAGTTCCCTTTGAAATCGAAAGCAGAGAAGGATTCTGACTCTCAGAAGTCAGCGTGCCCGCCAAAAGTAATGCCATTGACGGAGCTGCCAAGCCTGAGCTTTGAGCAGGCCTTACTGGAAGCTTATTCAGCCCAGGAAAGTTAGATCCCAAAACCTGAGAGACTCGCCCCTGAAGACTCAGACCCAATGATCCCATTTGAGTCCAGAACGAAGATCCTGCGACATCAAGCCGAGGCGTCTGAATCATGACCACTTTGATCTGCTCGATGGCTGGCGTGGCAGCAGTGATGGCAGCGGGATCCGACATCAGGCTAGTGCCGATGACTACCGCATCTCGAAGTGCAAGGGTTCGATCACTCAGCTCTTGCATGAGAGGATTCACAACTTGTGCACCAGGAATCAACGCTAAGGTTCCGGCGACCTCGGGATCGCGAAGCCCATCACCCAGAACTAAAACACGGCTCCAGTTTCGAGGAAGAGCCTCGAAACTAAAGCTTTCAGATCGTGACAAGCCCTGCGGTATTCGGACATTAACATTGAACTGGCGAAATCCAGCCGCCTTCGGGGTAATGACCAGCTCGCCCGACTGAAACTGCACTTCACTTCGAATCGAGTCTGGCTCGATAGTTACAGATAACGCGGCATCCGCGCTATTAGGGTTTCTCACCGGTAAGCGAACGCGAAAGCTACTACCCTCGCGAAGGTAGCGCACTTGACCCAAAGGCCACCGAGTGCGGTCGATGGTTGGCTCTGATAACGGAGCTGCCTCAAACTTCACCATCACCTGCTTGGTGAAGCAGCGGTTTTTCTGGGTGCTATTACCAAAAACGCACGCCTTCACATCGATCGAAGCAATCTTGCCCATCTGATCATTCGGAATTCCATACCAACGAATCGTGGACCGAG
>JAGWZD010000235.1 GCA_018968995.1 Bdellovibrionales bacterium | reverse complement strand
GCCCTAAAATCGGGCGAAATTCCAAAGAGTGTGGCCAAGGGCCTGGCTCCAGAAGAACAGATGAAGTACTTGCAGAGGTTTTTCTCGGAACATGGCTTGGATCCTGGAAAGCAGTATCCTCGTGTGCGGTTTCTTTCAGATCGGCTCGAGGATCCTGAGTTTAAAGCGACTCAGGTCAGGCCCGAGGATTATGCCATCGTGGCGAAAAAGTCCTCGTCGGTGGACCGCGCTCCCGCGATCGAACGCCCTCGGCGTGTGGATCCTCCCGCTAATCCCGGCGAATCGGTGCGACTGGCGCTTCGTCGCGATCAGGTTCAAAACCCCTCAGACCGAATGTCCATGGCCCAAGTGCAGCGCCTGGTGAATGACCGAGTGCAAGCCCTTTCGCGTGGGCGCTCTCCGGCCGAATACAAGTTGTCGGCAGTGGATTTGCGTTTTGATGAAGCGTTGCCGGAGCACCTCGAGGCTCAGTTAAAGCTTACCCCTGATAAGCAGGCAGTGATCTCGTTTCGACCGGATGCCGAGGGCAAAGTGTCTCGCGAAGCCGTAGATGAAGAGCTTCGACACCTGGAGCAAGTTCGAAAAAATCCTGAGAAAATCTTATCTCGTGCCGGATCTGATCCGTTGCTTCTCGAGGCTCTGGAGTCTCATGTGAAGCGCGCTCGAGGCGTCGAATCCTCTGGAAGCCCTCATGTAAGTTCTGCGGGAAAGGCCGCCGTGGGGACAGGCCTTGCTCAAAGTCTCATGAGCATTGTGATGAATCAGGATCTGAAGGAGCGAGGGGCAGACGATCGGGCTAGTTATCACTGGGTTCAAGGGGTGGGCGATGCCGACTCGGTGGCGAACTTGGCCATTAGACGCCCGCTTCAGTCAGCCAGTCTTCGAATGGCTCGGGGAGCACTCGGGCTGGGTGCGAATGGTCTAGGGGTGTATGGCGCCGGAATGAGCGCGATGGATTTAACCCAGGCTCTAAAAGAAGGAGACAGCTCTCGGGCCTTGTCTTCAGGAATGAAGACGGGGGTTTTGGGAGGATCGGTCGCTCGAAGTCTGGGGCGACCTTTAGCCGAGCGGGTGCTTTCTGAAGGGGCCCGCATGGCGGCCCGAAGGGCGGCCACCTCCGGGGCAGCGAAAGTTTTGGGTACGGTCACAGGACCTGTGGGGCTCACCGCTCTGGCAGTGGGCGATATGGCGGCCATGGGTATCGAATGGCGAACCGAAGCCTATTACGGATCGATTGAGAAAATTTATGCTCAGACTCAGTTTGAAGATCTGCGTTTAGGGCCACAGTTTAAGCGAGCAGTGATGACTTCCAATGGCATTCTGGGATCACTTAAATCACTGCAAACCAATGTCGATTCTGACGAAGAATCGCGGAATACTCGTTTTCGACTCGAGGCTACGGCGCTGGCTCGGGGACTTGCCACGCGTCAGGTGCTGGGCTTCTCGATAGAACCGATGGCCTCTGACGATCCTCAAGCTCTAGCCAGTCTTTTTCATGGAAGTGCGGCGTTTAATCCCTTGGCTACGAATGTGCCCCCTATGATTCGAGAGCTTTGTCGAAAAAAAGAGCTTCGCTGCTCGCGGAAAGAAAATCGCGAGTTTGGACATTTTGGAGACAGCGTTCAGTTGGAGACAGAGTCGGTCGATTATTCTCTGGCGATGGCCGACTATGTACTGAAGGAAAAAGCGAAATACCAAGCCGCATTCTCGAAAGAGCTACAAGCAGCGCTTGCTAGCGGAGCCGCCGATGAGGATTGGATTGCCTTCCACCGTGAGAAAGAGAAGCTGGAAAAAGAATATGGCCCCAAACTTCAAGCCGAGGCCAAGAGCCTGGGTGCTCCAAAAAAGGGGGTTAAATCCACTGAGCTGACGCCAGTTCAAAAAGAGTATCAAGCCAAGCTAACCGAAGTCTATTCCCGTACTCTGCGCTCAGCGCAGGTCTCGGATTCGATTCTTGAGCATTCGGGGATTCAGCGGCATGTGACTGCGGCCGAGAAAAAGACCCTCCGGGCCGAGGTCCAGAAATATATGGGTCAGGCCGGATCTTCTCAGAAGTCGGAGGCAGGAAAGTCCCTCGAGGGGCGACTAGTTGAGCTGGAGCAGCAGGTGCTTTCTCGTCAGACCGGGCAGTCGGCGGCTCAGATTCAGCAAGATCCTGTGGAGGCGCGACTGGCGCTGAGGAAGAAGGACTTTCAAGAGGGTCTTGCCGCTGAGGGCGTCGATACCGAAAAGCTTCCGGAGACCGTTCGTGGAGCCATCGATGAGGTCCTGAGAAAGAAGCTCACCCTCGAGAGTCGCTACGGGCTTCTTTCCGAGCGTGACCCCGAGACCGTCCGGGAGATTGAGCGTGCAGACATGCAGCTTGAGGCTCTACTTTATGGAATTCAGATGAGCGCCAAGGCCTCTCCGATGACCCACGCGGCGGTCGAGGAGCACGCGAGACGATTTCTGGGGGATCCGCCGGTGAGCCGAAAACCCGCAGTGGAAGCGGAAAAGTCAGTGCAGAAAATGAACGAGGCGCTGCAATCGTTACATCCAAGCGAACCCGTAGAGCGTCGAGAGTATGACTCACGCAGTGCTTCGCGAAAGCCTTCAGGTGCTACGCCGTCGCCTGGAAAAAAAGCAAAGCCGAGTGGAGCGACATCGGCGCGCTGAAATAATTTTTATTTTTTTAAAGTAAGGATTGCACCGAAAGCCGATTGGGTTTACCGATCAAGTATGTCCAATCGGGAGCCGCTCCGAGCCACTAGTGAATGGTTTTTTGGAAAACTGTGTTCGCTGATGCTGCTTGGGCTTGTTGTGAGTGCGGCCACTCTGCCAGCGGCCCATGCCCAGCGCCCGAAAAAACCTCTCGTGTTGGTCTATAACGGGAAGGGTGCTTGTCCGGAAGGTTGTGCTCGGGCTGTGGGCCAGATTTCGAGGCAGGCGGGCTTTGATGTTCAGTACGTCAATGAGAAGTCCCTGTCCGATGAACGTCTGCAAAAAGCACAAGTCTATGTCCAGCCGGGGGGCGACGCCTTTGAAGTGCTTCAGGCTCTTCGAGTCGACCAGCTGGATTCGATCCGGGCGTTTATTGCCAGCGGGGGAAGTTATTTGGGGATTTGCGCCGGGGCATTTCTTGCGGATACTTTTATAGACGATGCAAAAACGGTGATCGGCCTGGGCATTTTGCCCGGAGAGACCCTAGACTACCACCCGCCCCAGGATCCAGCTTTGCCGGCTCCCAAGTGGAAAGATTCAGTACTGAGGACCTTTTGGGATCGAAATTTAACCCCCTCAGTGGGCGGCTTTCGGTACCTGTATTTTTCTGAAGGGGCTGGGTTTCAAAACCTGTCGAGAACGGATCGCTCCTTGGAGATTCTGGGTTGGTACGAAAATGGGGTACCTGGAGCGTTACGGTTTCACTATGGGGCAGGAAAAGTTCTCTTGTCTGGAATGCACCCAGAGGCCACTCGCGACTGGTGGGGGCCGGATGAGGCTCGTCCTCAGCCCTTGGTTGATCCCGATGGACTCGACCACTTTATGGTCCGCGAGTTTCTTCAGTGGCTGAATCGCTGAGCATCGCAGGGTATTCATGATCGCCATCTCAAGCCTTAATAAGCAGTACGGCAGCAAGGTTTTATACCGAAATGCCAGCCTTCAAATCAAACCGGGTGAAAAGATTGGGCTAGTCGGGGCCAACGGCGCCGGGAAGACCTCAATCTTTCGAATCCTTGTGGGTGAAGAAGGATACGACTCTGGCACGGTGAGTAAGCCCGAAAGCTGGGTTGTCGGGTACTTCTCGCAAGATGTTGGCGAGATGAAGGGGCGCTCGGCCTTAGAGGAAGTGATGGTGGGCGCGGGTCGTGTTTCGCGATTGGCTCAAGAGCTTCAGTCGATCGAAAAAAGGCTCGGTGAACTCTCCGAAAATCCGGGTGATGGCTCTGAGATGGAAAAGATCCTTGAGCGATTTGGAGAGGTTCAGCTCGAGTTCGAACAGCGAGGGGGGTACGACCTTGAGGCTCGTGC
>JAGWZD010000234.1 GCA_018968995.1 Bdellovibrionales bacterium | reverse complement strand
TCTCGACATGCCGAAATCGACTTTCAAAGCGTTGAAGGGTGCCGCGTAAGGCAACTTCAGGGTCCAGCTTTAATAGGAAGGCAATATTACAAAGGCTAAAAAGAAGATCTCCTAACTCCTGCTGGGCTTTTTTCTGAAGCGAAGAAACCTCAGTCGCTGACTTCTTCGCGACTTCGAGGGCACGCACTTCGTGCTGAAACTCTGAAAGCTCTTCATCTAGTTTTTCAAGCGGACCGCTCAAATCGTTCCACTGAAAGCCTACCCGAGTTACCTTATCAATAAGCCTTGAGGTGCGTTGAAGAGCGGGGAGTGATTTAGGAAGACCATCGAGAATACTGGCCTCAGCGCTCTTGGCCGATTTTTCGGCTGCTTTTTGTTTTTCCCAGTTTTCGAGCACTTTATCTGCGCCGTCCACCTGGACTTCCCCAAAAACGTGTGGATGCCGTCGAATCAGCTTCTCAGCAAGACCCCCTGCCACTGAGAAAATATCTAAAGCCCCTGTTTCGGAAGCCATTTCTGAATGTAGGACCACTTGAAGAAGAAGGTCACCGAGTTCCTCTTGAAAAGTGGCCGCAAGTTTCGCGTCGCTTTTGAGTTTCTCTGATGAGTCGAGTTGGTCCAGAACCTCAAGAACCTCATAAGCCTCTTCAATCACATACTGCCGTAAGGACTGATGTGTTTGCTTCATATCCCAAGGGCATCCCCCGGGAGCTCGAAGCCGATGTACGGTTTGAATGAGGTGCGTGAGCGCTTGGATTTGCTCGGCGCTAATGGAAAGAGTGGGGGTGGGGTCCGGCATGTTTTGGGTTTATCGCAGAAACTGCGAGGATGCAGCCCTTTTAGACGAGATCTAACGAGAGTGTGATAAGAAACCTGCATGTCCAAAAAAAATAAGACGCCCCTTTCGAGTGCAGCGCGAGAGTTAGTCCTTTGGAACAGAAAAGCCGAACGAGCGCTCGAGGATCTGATCGATTTTGCACAGCATTTTCCGGCTCTTCGGAAAAGAGCGCCGGCCACCTCGGAGTGGCGAGCAGGGGTTCGGCTGGTGGGTAACGCCGAGATGAAAAAACTCAACTGGCGCTACCGAAAAAAGGATTATCCCACCGATGTTCTCAGTTTTCCTGCGCCAGAGCCCTTTAAAAGTATGGGATATCTGGGAGAGTTGGTCGTGGCATTGCCAGTGCTTAAGCGTCAGGCTCGAGAGCATCATCATTCGCCAGAAATAGAGCTGTGGATTTTGTTAACTCACGGATTGCTCCATCTGCTGGATATGGATCATGAGCGTGGTCGGCGCGCCGAAACGGAGCAAAAGACCTGGGAGGCCCGACTTTTAGCCTTTACCGATATTCCGCATCCCAAAGGGCTTGTTTCGAGAGCGAAATAAGGCTTTTTGAGTCTAATCTTTTTTGAGTTTACGAAGGCGTTTTTCGAAAGCTTTTAAATCTCGTGGCGCGCCCACCTCATCGGCAGCTTCAGAAGGGAGAAGGATTTTTTCCTTGTGAACTTGAAGTGTGGGAATGGAGCAATACCCTGTCAGAGGGCCCTGCTTTTCAGTCCAATCGGCCAGAAAAAAAATAGCCCTTTGACCCGCTTCGGGAAGCGCCGGGCGAAGCATACAGATTCCATCCCACGAGGCGTGAATCTGAACCGCAGTGCCTCGCTTCAATTTGGCGGCGTTGCTCTGCGATCGAGGGGCGAGGAGCCATTTCTCAAACTGCACCTGAAGCTGCGCTTGACCCGGGCCTCTTTTCGCATCTGCCTTTCCTTCAGTACCCGAGAAGGACAGAGATTCGACTGTCCCTAAAAGGATGGCCGAGGAGCGTTGGATGGAAAGCTCGATGGGATTGGCCGGGCAGGTTTTACAAGCGTTTGCCTGCGGGGCGGAAAGTCCAAAGCCAAGAAGCAGTAGCACAAAAATAAGGGGCATGGCCGTAACCTAGCATGCTTCAAACTGAACACAATGAGGCTCTCGGCAATTGCAAATCGATCCTGATTCTCCTAGAACGAGCTTATGCTTCAACCGCATGAAATTCGTAGCCGCCTGACGCAGATGAAAGAAAAACTCGATTTTCTTCGGGGGTCGCTTTGACCTGCCGGTCAAGCAGCGACGCATCGCTGAACTCGATGATCTCTCGCAACAGCCTGAATTCTGGAACGATAATCGTAAAGCCCGCAGCCTAACGCAGGAAAAGTCGCGCCTAGAGCGTGAAGTGGGTCAGTTCAAGTCACTTGAGCAGGGCTACTCGGATGCCCAGACCATGTTCGAGCTCGCTCAAGAAATGGGCGATGATTCGACGCTCAATGAAGCAGGCGAAATGATCGGCGGACTAGCCACGCAGTTTGATCAGGCAGAATTCCAAAAGATGCTCTCGGAAGAGCAAGATCCACTGAATGCCATTTTGACCATTAATGCGGGGGCCGGGGGCACCGAGTCTCAGGACTGGGCTCAGATGCTCTTTCGGATGTACCAGCGCTGGGCTGAAAAGAAGGGCTTTAAGTTCACCGTTCTTGATGTTTTGCCCGGTGAAGAGGCCGGTCTGAAGAACGTGACGGCCCAGATTCAAGGCGAGTACGCTTACGGGCTTTTGAAATCTGAGGCAGGAGTGCATCGCCTCGTGCGCATTTCTCCGTTTGATTCCAATGCCCGCAGGCACACCTCTTTTACGTCCGTTTTCGTAAGCCCCGAAATCGATGACAACTTTGAAGTGGTCATTAATCCCACCGACCTTCGCATCGATGTGTATCGTGCCGGTGGAAAGGGGGGTCAGGGAGTCAACACCACCGACTCTGCCGTGCGCATCACTCACATGCCCTCAGGAATTGTGGTGGCTTGCCAGCAGGAACGCTCGCAGATCAAAAACAAAGACCTCGCCATGAAAGTTCTTCGATCGCGCCTCTATGAGCGGCACTTAGAAGAAGAGCGTAAAAAACAGGCTGCAGTCGAGGACACCAAAAAGGACATCGCTTGGGGTAGCCAGATTCGTTCGTATGTGCTGCATCCCTATAAAATGGTGAAGGACCATCGCACCGGATTCACCATGAACCAAGCCGACCCGGTTCTGGATGGGGAGCTTGAGGGATTCATCAAGTCGTACCTGACCTGCCGAATCACGGGCGAATGGGCTCGTGGCGGATCGGATGATGTTTAAAACCGCATTCAGGGTTGACTTGGGTTCGGGGCTCATTTAGTTATCAGGGGCCGATTGATTTGCGGGGGTGTAGTTGAGTTGGTTACAACGTCGCCCTGTCACGGCGAAGGCCGCGGGTTCGAGTCCCGTCACTCCCGCCATCTTTCTTAGAAATCTCACATGAAAAAAAGCAATCTTCTGGTGTTGGGCGGGCTGTTTGGAGTGGCCATGAGTTCGGCTTCTGCGTGGGCGCATAGCCCCGTTGCAGAGACTTCTCCGCGCCATGTGGAAGTGGAAGACTCGATCGGGGTGGATGTCGATTCTGCAGGGTTTCGCCTTCCGGGCCTCGAGGGTCATTTTTTATCAACCGCCTTCCGTGGAAGCTATTCCGTCTCTGAAACAGTGGGCCTAGCCATTCGACTGCCTCTGTATCAAGCCTGGATTCAAGACAACGAAAGGCCCTTTGGCCTTGGGGATGTGGATTTGTCCGTGAAAGCACGGGTATTCGAGCCCTCGGAGTCGAGTTTGATTTCCGTGGGATTGGGCTCAGAGCTGCCCACTGGAAAACAGGATCAAGGACTCGGTTCAGGGCACTTCGAGTTGGGTCCGTTTGTCTCGGGGATGAGGACCTCTGGAAAGATGATGTTTCACGGAACCGTGGGCACTCTTTTTTCTTTGGGGGGTCATCAGCATGAGGGAGAGAGTGCAGAGACCCTGAATTTTGTAGCGCCCCATGCGTCGAAAGAGCTGCAGTATCATCTAGGGATGGCGTACTCCATTACTCCGCGCACTTTCGCCAACGTTGTGCTTGGGGGTTATACCGCATTGGGATCTGAGCAAAACTTTCACGGCACTTCAGGGTACCTCAGTACCCAATGGGGCT
>JAGWZD010000233.1 GCA_018968995.1 Bdellovibrionales bacterium | reverse complement strand
GATTCATGACCGAGCACGCTGAATTTCTGATTTTGGTCTTATTTTTAATGGGTCTGCACTCTACTTTTTTCGGTCCCCTGAAGTTTAGCATTCTTCCTCAACATCTTGATGAACGCGAGCTCATCGGCGGAAACGCCCTCGTCGAGGGCGGAACGTTTCTTGCCATTCTCATAGGCACCATCGCGGGCGGGTATTTTATCGCCATTCCTGATAAGGGCCCACTGTATGTGAGTTTACTTCTCACTGTTGTTTCGATCCTGGGATTTCTGGCTAGCTGGCTGATTCCAGAAGCCAAAGCTGTAGACCCTCAACTCAAAGTTCAGTGGGAGCCAATCCGCCCCACTTGGCAGATTCTCAAGTTCACAGCCAAGACTCGCTCAGTCTTTTTATCGATCTTAGGAATTTCTTGGTTCTGGTTTTTTGGCGCTGCAGCGCTCTCACTCTTTCCGCCGTATTGTAAGAATCTTCTAAATACTCATGAAAGCGTAGTGACGCTCTTTCTTGCCTGCTTCTCCATCGGAATCGCCATTGGATCCTTGCTGTGCGAAAAACTATCGCGCCAAAGTATCGAGCTGGGCTTAGTCCCGATCGGATCAATTGGAATTTCACTATTCACTTTTGATTTTGGTCTAGCGAGCAGACCAGAAGTTTTCGCGTCGACTCTCGCGGCCGGAGCGACCTCGATTGATTTTTTAAGAAATCCTCACGGGCTTCGAGTGATTGTGGACCTACTCATGATCTCTGTGTTCAGCGGGCTTTTTATCGTTCCGCTTTATGCCATGATGCAGGACCGATCCGAAATTTCACAACGCTCCCGAATCATCGCCGGAAATAATATTGTGAATGCTGCATTTATGGTGGTTTCGGCGGGTCTAATTGCCGTGGTGCAGTCATTTTTGACCATTCCTCAGATTTTCATTCTTCTGGCTGCGTTAAATGGAATTGTAGCCATCTATATCTACACTCTGCTGCCAGAGTTTCTTTTTCGATTGGTCACCTGGGTTCTCGCGAATGTCATGTATCGACTTCGGCTTTCGGGTGAATCGAATATTCCATCAAAAGGGGCGGCAGTTCTGGTGTGCAACCATGTCAGCTTTGTGGACTGGTTGATCATTGCAGCGGGCATTCATCGTCCCGTACGATTTGTCATGCACCACTCTTTTGGACGAGGCTGGCTCGCAAAGCGACTCTTAAAACGCGCAAAAGTGATCCCGATCGCATCAGCTCATGAAGACATGAACACTTTAAAGGCTGCTTTTGAGTCTATTTCTCGAGAGTTAAGAGACGGCGAAATCGTGTGCATCTTTCCTGAAGGACAAATTACTCATGATGGAAAACTTGCCCCATTTAAATCAGGAATCGAAAGGATTATCGAAAAAGATCCGGTTCCCGTGATTCCGATGGCCCTCAATGGAATGTGGGGCAGCTTCTTTAGTCGCAAAGAGGGTCGTGCGATGTCTCGAGCACCGCGACGTTTTTGGTTCCCTGTAAGCTTGGTTATTGGAAAACCCCTTGCTCCAGAGAACGTCTCAGCGGCGGTTCTTCAAGATACGGTGCAATCGATGCTGAAAGAGTCAGGTGGTCAAACTCAAAGCCACGTCACTCCGATGAGTGGTCACGACTCTTCTTTCAAGAAAGAATCTGGTGCCTAGGACCGGAATCGAACCGGTACGTCCCTTTCGGGACCCAGGATTTTCTTACCCGCCACGGCTTTCACCGCCGAAATCCTCGTTTGGGGTCTGGACTTTGTCTTCACCTTAGCACTGAAGCTTTAGGTGCCGCCCGTCAAGTCTCTACACGTTCCTTCGTCACCGAAGGCTTCGCTCGGCGTTGCCATCTGCCATCACAAGCAGAAAAGGGTTCACCGAGTTTGAGCGGTTCTACTCCCAGGGTTTCCCCTAGGGCACTCACGGCGCTTTCGCTTCGCAAGTCCTGTGCGTCTACCAATTTCGCCACCCAGGCACCGTGCCCTGAATGTATCAGACTCGGATTGATTGTCCATCAGATGAAAGGATTTTTAAATCCTTCAAGGACTCAGCGGCTTACCGATAAATCACGTAGGGCTCTTTGATTCTCATATGAACCCTGATCCAAAACAGTAAACCGAGCCATTGGACCATTGTCGGGCTCTCGAAAATGCACTCTCAACGAGGCTAGACCACCTAGCAAAAAGGTGTCCCAAACCCAGCCGGCACACATCTTACAACACTTTCGAGTCACCCAAAGAGACGCAGGGACACCGGGTGAACCCGCCCTCAGCCATCGCCGAATGAGATTCGTCTCGGCATGCTCAACTCGGAAATCCCAAGCCGAGTTCACCCCCCAAGAAAGCACAAATCCGACCGAATCCAGCAGCACTGCGGAAACAGGATGAGCCATCCTCTGACCCAGCGACACTTTACCCTGATTGGTTAACTCCTCTAAAAAACTCCAAATCTGTGAGCTTGCTTGAAGTTGAACGCGAGTAGCTCTCTGAAGCATCCAAAAATCGAGATCCGAGTCCGCCGTCAACAGCTGCTCGAGAGAAGGCGAAGCTATTTCAAGAGATTGCAACCCAAAGCTTTTAGGCACAGGCTCCCCGAAGGAGGCCCGACGCGCCGCCACCTTAATGGTTCCCCAGGCGGACTCATAAATCCTCTCGTTTGTTTGTATCCGATTTCGCACCCGCTTTCGTGCCCAGCGAGGATCCAATCGATAGAGCCCATCAACCAATGTGATCAGGCTAGAATGGCAAGATGGAATGAAGGTTTCTGCGCTGAATGGAACAGCCGAGCGCGCCCAGTAGATCTGGCCCTCAGACTCTAACCAAGAATACCCGTACTCCGTCATGAGGTCTGCGATCCACGAGTCGCCTTCAACTCGAGCCACTTCCCGAAATAACGGTAAGTATCCAGGGTGGCGTGATTCAACATTTGTCTGATCCAATCATTCTTGGCCTCTAAATGGCACTGATTGGCGCGAAGGATCGATTCCCGAATCTGTTCTACGAAAACAGATTCAGAAAATCTCTCATCAAGAACTCGCCCCGCGTGAGCCCGGGACAATTCCCATTGATCCTGAGACTCATGAAGCCTCACACTTTCGGTCGCAAACTCCTCTGCTGAGTCCGAAATCAAACCGCCCCAAGCTCCAGCCGATCCCATTCCCTCTGAGCCGATCGAGGTGCTCACCACAGGAACCCCATGCCACCAGGAGTCCGCAATTTTACCTTTGATTCCGGCACCAAACCTCAACGGAGCCAGACTCACTCGAGCTTTTCTAAAAACCTCAGACAAATCCTCAGCTCTACCATGAACAAAAAAGCCTAGTTGGGGTTGATTTGCCTCAAGAACCTCTTGAGTGGGATAGGCACCATAAACGTCTACTCGCGCCTGAGGAAGAAGGCACCGAATGCGGGGCCAAACCTCCTGCCTCAACCAACGGAAGGCATCCAAGTTAGGGGCATGCCTAAAATTCCCTAACTGAACAAATCCCATCCGCTCTTGAAATGCCTTGGCGGCGGGTTCGCGAAGCCAAGGCCGCTGAGGATATGCGAATCTAGAAACAAAAAGCCGTGACGGCTCTACTCGAAACCGGTTGATCAATAGCGCCTGCTCAAAATCTGAAATTAACCAGGCTAAATCTACTCGGTGAAGGGACGCTAGCTCGCGACAAACCAAGTCCGTCTCCCAAGCGGCGGGCACTCCAGACTCAACCCTCTCCCAACGCTCTGCGTTAAGCGCTTCTCGAAACAGTTTCTCGCGAGAGCTCCGCAGAAAATGGAGATCCTGCGTATCGAGAATCATAACGGATCCGGGACTGGCTTGCCGAACCCGCCACCCGAATTGCTCTTCGGTGACAAAGCGATCGAAAATGACTAGCTGAGGGCAAAGTGCGCCAATCCAAGAGTCAAATGAGGAATGATTTAAGAGAATCGGATGAACGCTGACCTCCGGCCAATCCGCAGACCAGCGCTCACACGCCTCTTTTCCAAGGATATTTTGAGCCGCCGAAGCGATGATCACTTGATAGCCCA
>JAGWZD010000232.1 GCA_018968995.1 Bdellovibrionales bacterium | reverse complement strand
CGCCGTAGGCCATAATCTTCCGGTCCGAACTCCAAAAGGCGTTGGCGAAAGATTTTCCCACATGAACAATGCTGACGAGTCGTGATCCCAGGTCATCGAAGCTATCGCGTCCGTGATTGGTCCAGTAATATTTGAGGACAGCTTGGGAGTTGGAGTCCGCGCGAATGGCTGTTTCGTCTGCATCAGGTGTAACAATTCCTGAGCGAACTCCCAGGCTGCAGTTCTCTGGGGTGAGTTGAACCGGAGAGCCAGAGGTTGGGTCAACGGTCTGGCATTTGTCGCTGGCCATCAGTACTTCAGTCGGCGCGATCTCAATATCCCGAGAAATGTCGGCAATGAGCTGGCCCTGTTGAGCATTAATGAGGATATCTCGGCCCGATTCAGAATCTGTGGGTGAGATCGAGACCCAGTAAATCAGCTGGGCTGTTCCATCGTCTTTTTCTGAAGGTAAAATCTTGAGTTCTGGCACTGCTTGCAGGTCCCGATTGCCCATCAAGCCCAAGGCAATTTGCGAGGCCTGCTCGGGTTTGAGACGAGGAGTTGTCGACAGGTCAAAAAGTGGGATCACTCCATCTTCAAGGTGAGAGTCATTGCCCAGGGGGCCCTGGTGGGTCATCGCTACGGCACCTAGAACCTCAATGCCATTGCGGTGGATCTGATAACGTTGAGTAGCGACTCCGTGGCTTCTGACGGAACTTCCGAATTGCGTCTGAAAACCTAAAGACTTTAATTGGTTCTGGACCGATGAGGGAAGCGACAGGGGAATAGAGGGGAGGGAGACCCATCCGTTTTTAAAGAGGCCTTGCTCAGAGGGGAAGGAGGCTCCCCAGGCAGATGAAACCGTGGACAGCACAAGAGCGCTGATCTTGAGGCTCCAGCGATACCCGATTTTGTGTGTTTTCATGGCCATCCCCCAGACTTTCGCGGAACGATTCCTTTTTTGCTGACCCCCACTTAGCAATTGATGTTCCAGAAAAAAACACCAATAAAAACAATAGTTTGTTTTTTCCGTGAGGAATTTGTGTAAATTTTTCAGGAAACTCGACCCAAGCGAGATAAATGTTTCACTGTTTAAGCTTTAAACACTGACTAGAAGTTCGTCAGAATTCAGGGAGAGTCGGCGGCAGTGAGTTTCCAAAAAAAACTGCCGTTTCAAGGGGTTCGCCTAAAGTTAAGGGAAGTTAACATTTGAGAATGCGCCTTGCATTCATGGGTCTCTACGAATGCGAGCCTATTTTGCATTGATCGGTGTCTTAGGAGCCTGGTTGGGATTGTATCAGGTAAGTTCACCGTCATTTCAGGCAGGTCTTTGGAGTCGGAATGGTGCACAGGCCGCTCTGAGTTCTCGTCAGGAGCTTCGTCATCGGGCTCTCGAAGTTTTGGACGATCTCGTTCAGCGAGAAAGGTTGTATCATCGAAGAACGGGAACCTTTACGCCCCTTTTAGGGAGCCTGGAGTTTGAGGTGCCCGAGGATTTGCGGGGTCGTTTGCAGGTGCAGGTGATCGAAGCGGCCCGCGACCGATTGCTGGTGCGTGCGTCGACGGAATTAGAGTCCCTTCCAGGAGAGGTTGAGGCTCAATCCGATCTGGTTTGGATGAACCAAGCGTATCAGGTTCAGGCGAATTTTCCGGTGCCCAGCCGTCCGATACTGATGATGGCTTCACAGTCTGAAGAGCCTTTGCCCGAGCTTGTCATTGAGCGAATGGAAGACACTGTCTCTTTAGGAAACCAAAAATCGCTCAGTCATCGATAAAGCTTTTTTTGGCTTAACCGTCAAAGATTTGAGCGTTCTTTATCTTCACGAACTTCGTGTCTTTTTTTGACAATCAGCCGTCCCTTCGGGACACTAGGCCTGTTGTGGCGGAGGGAGAACTTTTGACAGCACAGAACAGTTCATGGATGAACCGTCGTCTCGGTCTAGCGCTATTTTTTGTAGCGCTTTCGGCTTGCTCTGGGGCTCGTGTGCGCTCGCAGGAGGGACCGAATTGGTCGGCATTGAAAGAACAACGTTCTGGAGTTTTTGAAGAGATAACCGCTCAGCAAAAGCCTGAAGGGGCCTCTCGTTTTTCGGGAGAGTCACGAGTGGGTGACCAAGGTGAAATGGTAGTTCTTGGAGTGAAACTTCAAAACACCACGTTTGACTTTCCGGTGACTTTAAATTCGCGAGTTGAATTTTGGGTGGACTATTTTACCGGCAGGGGCCGAAAGAACTTTGAGAGGTATCTCGAGCGCTCGGAGTTTTTTATTCCGTATATCCGACCGATCTTAAAAGAAAATGGGATGCCCGAGGATCTCGTTTACCTGGCCATGATCGAAAGTGGATTTAATAACCACGCCCGATCTCATGCGAAGGCCGTTGGTCCGTGGCAATTTATTTCGGCTACAGGAAAACGCTACGGCCTCATGGTCAACTGGTGGGTGGATGAGCGTCGTGATACTCGCAAGTCGACTTTGGCTGCGGTTGATTATCTTCGCGAACTTTATTCCATGTTTGGTTGTTGGGAACTTGCGGCAGCGTCTTACAACGCAGGAGAAGCCAAGATCGCGCGAGCCATTCGTCGGTATGGGACACGAGATTTTTGGTCTTTGTCACGCCACGGATTTTTAAGACAAGAGACGCGTGATTACGTGCCAAAGATAATTGCTGCGGCTATCGTGGCTAAAAACAGGGTGCAGTTTGGATTCGCTGGTCCTTCAATAGATAAGCATGATGGGCAGGCTGTAGCCGGAGATGGCGAACTGGTGAAACTGGACACGAGGTCGGAACCCGAGGAGCGAAGTTCATCAGATTCGGATATTACAGCTCGGGATTCGATTGCAAAAATTCTAGCAGAAGAAGCTGAACAGGGAGGCGTCGAGCAGGTGGATGGGGATGTTCTGGAACAGAGTGAGCCCATCATCGCAGCTGTGTCTGAAGTAGCAGAACAAGCTCGTCCCGTGCCTACGCCTCATGTCAACAAGAGTGGTGAAGTTTCGGGTGAGGAACTTGTTGAGTTTGAGCTTCAAAGTCCTGCAGACCTTTTAAAGATAGCAAGAGCAGCGGGTCTTTCCTATCAAACGGTAAAGAGTCTCAATCCTGAGATCTTGCGCTGGTGTACGCCTCCTGGTGTGGCCTCTTATCGTATTCGTTTGCCTGTTTCTGTGAAGGATCGGTTCCTGGTGGCCTACAACACCAAAGGTTTTACTCGTAAAGTGGAGTTCTTATCCTACCGAGTGAAAAGAGGAGAAACCTTAGGTTCGGTGGCGCGGCGCTTTGGAATAAAAGTGGAGCCTATGACGGATCTCAACGGCGTTTCACCTCATGCCACCTTGCGTGCCGGTTCCAAGATTTATTTACCCATCCCAGAAGATCGCTCGCGAAGTCTCGCTTCTCTTGAAGTGAGAGACCCTCCCGAGCGTCGTCGGTATCGTCGTCAGAACCGGAAAACAGCCAATAAGCATTACCGTGTTTCTCAGAAAACCCGGGAAGTATCGCGAAATTTTAACGAAAAAGGTTACCGTTACGTCGATTGAAAGCTTGCCTCCTTCGCTCTGAGCCCCCTATAACTGGGAGTACCGAGACTGGAAGGGGGACCCGATGGGCAAGCGTTTGGTCGTTATTGGCGATGGCTGGGCTGCTTTAGCAGCACTTGTTCAGGCTCTAGAAAAGCAAACCGCTGATACGGAAATTTTTTGGGTCGCCGGGTCGGGAGGTCGCGTCCTGGCTTCCGTGCCGTCTATTGAGGGTGAGAAGGCAGCCCTTGCAGTCGAGCGCATGGCCAAGGTCTTGGGAGTAGACATTGGCTCGCGGTCCTCAGGACTGAGTTATTTGCGAGAGTTTCGGAACAAGTCGTTTCGGGAGCCCGTATGGTTGAAGGGCGCCGACCCCAATGAGCAGATTCAGCGTCGATCGACGGAATTGTGGCGAGCAGAGTCTTCGCTGATGCCGGTGGCAGAGTCACGTTGGTCCAAGTCTTTAGTCGAAATCGAAGAAGAGTTTCGGGCTTGTCTGTTGAACCATCCTGCCGTTCAGCGACGCG
>JAGWZD010000231.1 GCA_018968995.1 Bdellovibrionales bacterium | reverse complement strand
TGGTTGTGGAGTTGAGGCCAACCAGAATAGGCCCTGGGGGTGTGGCAGAACCAACAGTTAAAGCCAGCTTCGCTTGCGTTTTTCCAGTGACGTGAACTTTCTGCTGCGTGGCAGTCAATCCGGATTGAAAGTTAATCGTGACCTCTCCAGAGTAAGATCCTGGCGAGGTCGGAGCAAACTCTACAGCAATCGTGCAGCTGCCTCCTGGGCTTAGCGAAGTCGAGCAGTTTCCTCCAGTGCCCGGAAAAGTACCATTTTGATAACGGAATCCGGCCGGAAAAGTAGCTGAAATTCCAGAAGCCGTGGGAAACCCCGAGGCATGGTTAAGCGTCAGGGTCAGAGAGCTTGTTGAGCCTACCCGAGTGACAGGAAAACTCAGGTTCGAAGGCGACACTGAGAGGCTAGCGGGCTCCACCACGTTGAAAGAGACCTGAGCAGTTTTCTCAATCCATGCATTTCCAGATCGATAAAGTAGCGTCAGCGTTCGAGTCTGAGGGCCTTTAACGGTGGGGGTAATGGTCAGCTGTAAAGTACATGTCCGATTCGAGGGGCTTGTGGGAGGAGAGATCGACTGCCCGCAAGTCGTACCGATGCCCGAAAAAATTCCACCGCTAAGATCTCCGGTGATTCCCAACATGCCAAGGCCAATAGCTGGGACATCTCCGCTTTGATATTCTACAGTGAGCGGGATCTCGCCGCTGCCTCCCAAAAACACATTTCCGATGCTCTGAGTTGCCGGAAGTAAACCGAGCACTGGCGGATTACGAACGGCCCCAGTGGCTTGGATCGTGAGCGACTGGCGCTGCTTTCCGTCGAAGTAAGAAAGTGTCAGCGGCTGAGAGATGTTTCCTGATGAGATTCCTGTTAGATACAGCGATAAAAGGCAGCTACCCGAAGAAAGGGTCGCACCGCAGGTTCCGGTGGTGCCCGGAAAATTTCCATTGCCCTCATACAAGATACTGGCTGGGCCTGTTTCCAATTGAAAGTCTGAAGCGGGTCCCCCATTGACGTGTTGAATCGAGAGCGGTTTTGCGACTGGAGGTTGCCCGAAGTAAAACGTCCCCAGGTCAAAACTAGAGGCGCCATTTTGAAGGGCTAATACGGCCGGAGTGTTTGCCTTGAGAGGAGTCGACCACGTGTAGTGACTTCCTGGTCTGCCTTCATAGACTACTCGCACGGATTTTGAGTAATCCCCAGGAGCAGAGGGATTAAATTCAACGGCGATCAAACACTGATCCAAAAGGCCATTGATGTCACAAGTGCCGCCGACACCTGGAAAGGTATTGGATCCAGCCCATCGAAACGGAGGGTCAATTTGCGCCGAAATGACTTGGGGTAAATGTCCCCCACTCACCCGTAGAGCAATCAAGCTGGTGCTCGAGCTTCCGGTGTCCGTCACTGAGAATTTTTCTTGAGTAGAAGTAGAGACCGTTGTGGGTGGCTTCGCTGGCGCCCCCACCGCAAAAACAGAGTCCTGACGTGAGCAGGCAGTGAGCCCGGTTCCGAATACGAGAGCAGAGACGATGATGAGTCGTAAAAATCTCATCATTCGCGCCTCGGAGTAATGTAGTTGTCAATCAGGGGCGAAGTGCCGCGGCTCTTATAGATTAGCTTCACCCCAAATCCTTTTCCATCAGGATGCCAGTGGTAGCCTCCACCGATAGCAATGTATTTGGTGAGAAAGACTTCTGTACCGAAGTGGGTTTCCCAAGAATCGCCTTGAAAGGGGTTCACGTTTTGAACGCTGTTCACCGGATCTTCATTGATCGTCAGTCGAAGTTGGGCCAGACGAGTTCCAAGTCCCGTGTAAATATCAAAACCTGTAAAGTGTAGACCCATCTGAAGCTCGCTCAGCACTCCTCGGTAGCTCCACAGGTTTTTGCCACCGACGTAGCTTGCAGTCATTCGTCCGCAGAGAAAAAGAGGTTTATAGTCGGTAAAGACATGATCCACACTCAAGCCTCCCCCCCACGATTGGAAAGCAGGATAGTCGAGGAAATGGGCTCCTAAAGTTGTGCGTCTAGAAATTCCAAGCCCACCCCACAGGCGGTTCAATCGGTAGATTTCTGGAACCGGCGCACCCGGCGGAAGAAGTGTCTGAAGCGTATCTGAAACCACAGGGCTTGGTCTAAATTGCGAGAACCCGTAAGAGGCACTAAATCCGTAGCTCAAGGGAATGGGGAAACCTTCGGGAACTTCGATCGGCATTCCGCCGATCGGGCTTGCCGGATGCAGCGAGCTGGGGTCGGCACTGCGAATGATCCAGAGTCCTAAATCGCGAACACGGGGATTGTAAGAACCGGGATCAAGAGCCAAGGCGCTTGGAGAATAAAACCCGGCCGCAGCGCCAATTAGCGCCAAAGCGACCCAAACGCGAGTGATGAAACTTCCACAAACGCCCAGCATATTCTAAAGAGAGATTTTACCAAGAAAGCTTCAGGATGACTTTGGGTAAAAACTGCCCAGTCATTCCAAGTACTTCCGCTAAAAGTGTCAGTTTCCTAACATGGTAAAAAGAGGGGGCTTCGCCTATGCTCAAGGCTCTATGCACGTCTCGCAGACCTCGTTTCCTAAAGATCAGATTAAGGTTCTCTTGCTCGAGAACATCCATCAGCTAGCTCATGACATGTTTCGTGCTGAGGGCTACCAGGTGGAGGCGCTCTCCAGCGCCTTAAGTGAGGCGGCTCTTGCCGAGCGAATCCAGGACGTTCATATCTTGGGAATTCGAAGCAAGACTCAAGTCACCGAGGCGGTTTTGTCGAAAGCCAATCGCCTGCTGACCATCGGCGCGTTTTGTATTGGAACCAATCAGATTGATTTAAATGCTGCCAAGGTGCGCGGAATTGCCTGCTTTAATGCGCCTTTTGGAAATACGCGCAGTGTTGCTGAAATGGTGCTTTCTGAAATTGTCATGCTTGCTCGGCGTTTAGGGCAGCGGAGTAATGAAATGCATCAGGGCATTTGGCGAAAAGTTTCGGCAGACTGTCACGAAGTTCGCGGAAAGACCCTCGGCATCATTGGTTATGGAAATATCGGTACTCAAGTGGGTACTTTGGCCGAGCATTTTGGTATGCGAGTTTTGTTTTACGATGTGGTTTCAAAACTGCCTCTGGGGAACTCGCGCGGTTGCAATACGCTGGTAGAGGTTCTGAAAAATTCGGATTTCATTACGCTTCACGTCCCGTCGACTCCAATGACTAAGAAAATGATTGGAGCGAAAGAAATTGAACTCATGAAAAAAGGGGCCCATCTCATTAACGCTAGCCGAGGCAGCGTTGTCGCGATTCCTGCTCTGGTTGATGCGCTTAAATCAGGCCATTTAGCTGGTGCCGCGATCGACGTGTTTCCAGAAGAACCAGAATCTAACGTAAACGACTTTAAAACCCCGCTTCAGGGCCTGGAAAATGTCATTCTGACTCCTCATATCGGTGGAGCCACTGAAGAAGCTCAGGCCAATATCGGAGAAGAAGTACCCACTTCGCTCATTCGGTACATCAACTCAGGGTCTACGCTACGCTCGGTCAACCTTCCAGAAGTCAACATGCCCCCGACGGCCAATACTCACCGGATTTTAAATATTCATAAAAACGTTCCTGGAGTGCTCTCCGAGATTAACCGGATCGTCGCAGGCCTGGGCGCAAATATTCAGGCGCAAGCGCTCTCCACGGATTCTGAAGTGGGTTATCTTGTGCTCGATATGGACCGCGAGGCGTCAAAAGAAGTGAAAAGCGCTATTGAAGGGCTGAAGACTTCGATTCGCACTCGAATTCTGTACTAAAAGATTTTACCGGGATTCAAAAGCCCTTGAGGATCCAGGATCTTCTTCATGGCTTTCATGATCTGAATTTCATCGGCTGATTTCGAATAGTGGAGGGCGTCTTTTTTCAAAAGACCAATGCCATGTTCTGCTGAGACGCTGCCTCCGTATTTTTGAACGAGTTCAAATAAGGCGATATCGGCTTGCTTGCAGCGTGCAGTAAAATCTTCTTTGGATAGGCCCTCGGGCTTCATCGTGTTGACGTGAAGGTTGCCATCGCCTAAGTGCCCAAATAAGTAGATTTCAAAATCCGAA
>JAGWZD010000230.1 GCA_018968995.1 Bdellovibrionales bacterium | reverse complement strand
GATTGAAACTTCAGAGATGATCCTATCTCGAATACAGGAACGTCTACCTCAGTTCGCGCCAATCCACGCGACTTGGTCGCAGCTATTCAGTTCTGAAAATGAAGACGATCGCCATAGAGCAGACGTACAACGGTACATCATTCATGAATGTTTGAGTCTGGGACTCTTGCGATCCGAGATCATAAGATCGAGGCAAGCGTCATGATCAAGTGGACACTAGTTATTTTTTCATTAGCTTTGCTTGTCGTAGTCTTCGGCGTTGGCCTTCCTCTAGAGATGAAGGCCGGCTCAGTCAATGTGGTAGGAAACAGACTCCATTTCTACACTCAAAGCCGGTCTCTTGCTTCGATCATTGGACATTCTAGAGCCGCCTATGTCAGCTGCGGCAGTAAAAAAATCTGCATCACGCCCACCGACCGAGATCGGTTTGACGCTAATCTTCCGATCATTTTCGAATATTGCGATAGCCAGGAGGGGGCTGAAGCAAACAACTGTAATAATATGGTGCTGACCATTACGACTACCACGAAGAGCTGGATTCGAGCTGGGATTAAATTATGAAGAATAGAAAAAATATAATCTTTTTAGCCGTTCTGTTTTTTTTGGGCACCTCTTTTATAGCCTGGCTAACCTCTCACCGAGGCTTGGGTAGATATGAATATGAAACCCAAGTCGTTCAGAAGCGGCAGATTCCATCGATCAGTATTCCTGGCACAGTGATCAGTCCAGGCCAAGTGCCCTTGTTTTTTCGGGCTGATGGAATCGTCACTCAGGTTCATGTAAAGCCGGGCGATCCAGTAACTAAGGGCACGATACTCGCAAGCCTTGACGTGAACGAGCTTGATGTCACTCGCTACCACTATCTTAGCGGTCTAGAAGAGGAGATTAAAAAGCTCCATGATCCCTACAAGATTTTGAACTCGATCAACAAGCTCTCCAAGAAAGGCTTTTATTCAGACATCGACGCTGACGATAGCCGCACACAGGTCTTAAAAGTGGCGCGGGACTACATCGCTCTCCAACAGGCTCTCGAAGATTACGATAAGAGAACCGAGGGTAAAATACTTAGGGCGCCTTACGATGGCGTTGTTGCTGAGATGAATTTAAAGGTGGGTGACTTCGTGAATGCGGGTCGACAGCTTCTTCCAGGGGCGTCGGTGTTCCGACCCGAGGACAAGCTGCAGGTTCGGCTTGAGGTTCCAGATGAGATGATTGGCTACCTGGCTTTAGGCCAAGAAGCTAAAGTATGGCTTCCGATCTCGCGGAATAACCATGTGCCTGGTAAGGTTACAGTGATATCCCCTTCTGTCATTGTAACCGAACGGATGCGATACTTTTCAGCGATGATCGAGCTCGAAAAGACCTCTCAAGATTGGCTCAAGCTGGGTATGCGAGTAATGACGGATGTTCAGGCAAAAGTCGAACAGCCCGGAGTGTGGATACCTCGGGCCGCCGCAGAGATCGACATTCCGGAGGATCAGATCAGCGAGACAGTCTCGTTTCTGACTGCAGAGACTGATCTGGTTTCCTCCAGAGATCGTTCTGAGTCTGAAATTCAAGGACAGGCTCCTCTGAAGCAAGAGTCCGGGCAGCGTACCATATCGGCCGTGGGACGGTCCTACGCTGTTGAAGCGACTCCTGAAGATAAGCAGACCTCCTCTATTGTGCTGATGAACCCAGCTGGAAAACTGATACGGGCGCTCGTCCGTATTGGAGCGACAAATCAAGATCAGATATTTATTCCCAATGCGAAGCTCGAGGGCCAGCGCGTAGTGACCCACTATAGGAGCACAAAAAGCATTTCGAGACTCTTAGAAAGTGGGAACTAGAGCATTGAGTTGGAAATTTAAATTCCCTGAGGGGACTATCAGTACCTTTAGCGGCCAAAGGCAGGAGCTTAAGGAGCTTACTCTAAAACCCGGTGAAATACTGTTTGCTCGAATGCCTCCTTTTCACCTGCTCGAGCAGTATCAACTGGCTTTCCATGAAGGCATCTCGCGATCAATCACTTTTGAGGCCCATCACAATGAGCGACAGTTATCTGAAAATGAGCTAAGAAAGCGTTCACGATTCATCCCCTGCACACGCATTCCGTTTGGGATGAAAGACCTGCCGTTAAAAAGTATCACGTCGTTCTGGAACCAGTTTCATGATGACCCAAAAGAGGTAGAACTTTCCCAAGAATCGTTTCAGAAGCAGTTACTCACACGATGGATGGACTACTGCTGGACGGATATTCCTACTCGAGTTCAGATCATTGCCACCGCATGCTATATTAGCAGCTCAGATCAATTTATATCATTAGTGATTCCAGAAAACCGTCTACCCGAGTCGGAAATCCGCAGTCTACTTGAGGGCCTGAGAAATCTCGCTGAGCTAAAAGGTCTGAGCGTCATCCTCATTTCAAAAATCCGAGATCTAGAAAAGCTTCTGCCCAATATTTCTTTTAATGGCTTCCAAGAGCAAACTGAACACTCGTCGGAATCTGAAGATGATGATGACTCTCCGGAACTGGATTAACCAATTTAGAATCAAGACTATCGACCTCGCCCCATTGGTTGATAAGTGCACTTCCAGTATTTTCTGGCCAAGCGCTCTTGCCCTAGTGATCGCCGTGCTTGCCGCTTCTTTTGAAAAATCAATTATTTCGCAAGAACTCTTAGCTCAAGGACTCCTGAAACCAGGGTATACTGGAGTATCGATTCGCACCGAACACCGAAAAATGCTGCGAACCGAAGTTAAAAATAGTCAGCTTATTCGAATGACCCAAATCGACCCGCAGCTTTTCACGCTCATGACCACTGAGGCGGCCATTGACTTCCCCTCGCTTAGAAATCCTAACGGACCCATGCTCAGAAGGTCGGTTCCAGTCGTTCTAACCACCGATGGATTCTTTAATGCCGCTGGCGGCAAGCTGGTACGTGGAAGAGTATTCCGACCCGAGGAGGTACGGAATGCTAGTTCTGTCGCCGTGATCACCAGCGGTCTAGCGAAGACTCTTTGGGGTTCTTCTAAAGATTATGCTGAGACGATCTTTATAGACGGAAGGCAAGTGACCGTGGTGGGAATGTGGGAATTTCAACCTGAAACACTCGAAGAGAATCAGGCGCTCTTTATTCCTTTGTCTACGGGCGACTTAGTAGCAAGCATGGATTTCTCGCCCATCACCCGTTTTGTGATTCACGGGGATGACTCTGCGGCACTTGAGCGGCTAAAGAGAGTGCTTGATCAAATCCAACTTACTTCTATCGGTCCAATTGGAAGGCCTGAGTTCCGTATGATTGCTCCCCCGGCTACAAGCAAAAATTCAATTCTCTGGAAAACAAAAAAATCCCCTCTGGATTTTATTATTCCGCTTTTTTGCCTATTTATTTTGATTATCAGTGCTTTTGCATGGGATCGTACAATCGCTCAAAGCCAAGATATTATTACCTGGAGAAGATGGATCACCAATGATGCGAGAAAAGTCAGGAATCAAATTCTGAAAACTTTTCTTCTGCTCTACTACTTATGGTTGTGTGTCGCCTTACTGGTGTGTGCCATCACGATTCTGATTACCAATCAGATTCTGCATCTGGATCTACTGTTTTCCATTTCGCTTGATTTTAGCATCATCATCATCACTCTACTGATACCTGGCCTCATCGCATGGATCACTGATATCCGCGTGAAACGGAATGTTCGGCTCGGCCGATGGATTTAGCCCATCTTACACTGGGCCGTATTCTTGACGGTACCTCTAGATCGCTAGTCGATTTTCAGCTCTTTCCTTAAACGAGTATCCTCATAGGAGGCTCCCACAAAGAGATCATATTTTCCCGGGTCATATTTCCATCCCTGGCTCTTCACGTCGTAATAGCTAAATGAGGAAGGATCGAGTCTAAAGCTGACCGATCTAGACTCACCTGGATTGAGCGACACCTTTGTGAATCCCTTCAGTTCTCTGACCGGCCGTGGCACCCCTGGACTGATCTGGCCAATATACAACTGAGCGACTTCAGAGCCTTGTCTCTTACCCGTGTTTTTCAAAAAGAAACGGACTTCGAATTCCGGATTTTTTGCTCGCCCCTTTCCTACCCTTGAAATCTGAAGATCC
>JAGWZD010000229.1 GCA_018968995.1 Bdellovibrionales bacterium | reverse complement strand
TCCACGAACCCAATTCAAAAGAGCCTGACGCTCAGCTGCTGACATCAGCAAAAAGCTTCGAAGTCCTGGCATCGACGCATGTAGCGCGGAGAAGCCCCAACGAGAGCGCGCAAACTCAAGTAATGAAGTCGCGTCCGATGAACCCACTAAGAGTTTGTGTTTCCGGGGCTTGCCCAGGCGTCGTGTCTCAAGATCAAGGGTTTTTAAAAGATGATTGCTTCCATAACCTCCACGAGCACACCAAATGATATCGCACTCGGTATCGTAGACCTGAGCCAAAAGTGACTGCGCACGCTCGGGGTGAGTTCCCGCGAAAATAAAACTCTTTTTACGACACTGAGGCTGCACCTGAACCTGAAATCCCTCTGCGCGCAGAGAGTTTGCCCCTAATGTGAGCTCTGCCGGAGGAACTACTGAGGAAGGCGCGACGATCGAAATGGTTTTTTTCATTTTCCCTCCATTGATGGCGCACGAATGAGGTTCACCAATTCATTCATTCGATCTCCAGAACGGGAAGAAACCCAGAGTGCCGAGCTGGGATCAACCCCCATTTCCTTTAAAACAATGTCCGCCTCACGCCGACGCTGGGCCCGCTCTTTTTGGGTTTTCAACCCATCCAATTTCGTGAAAACCACCTGAACGGGCACTCCGCCTGAGGACAAGAAATCATAAGCCTCCCGGTCCAACGGGCTAGGACCATGTCGTGAGTCGACCAAAAGCAATGCGACTTCGAGATTCTCATCTGAACGCAGATAAGCCTGAATCAACTCAGCCCACTTCTTCCGATCTGCCTGAGAAACCTTGGCGTACCCATAGCCGGGTAGGTCCACAATAATCCTGGAGGCCTCTTTCCAGGTGTAAAAATGAATCAATCGGGTCTTTCCTGGCTCAGCGCTCACTTGTGCTAGTCGTGTCCCGATCAAAGAATTGATCAACGAACTCTTCCCCACATTCGAACGCCCGACCATCGCAAGCCGTGGTTCTCGATGACCTTTTAAAAAAGGTCCCTGAATTAAAGTCTTCAACTGATCAGCGTTGCCAACCGTAGCGATCCACTCTCCGGCCATATTTCGAGAGTGTACCTGTGAGGAACGGGTCTTGCCAATCACTGCAACAAGGAGAGCCGAATATGAGTGCACTTTTCAAATCCCCCATTGATGTTTCCGTCCAAGATCCGTCTGGTGAAATTCGCACTTTTCGACTCAGCAACGAGGCCTGGGCAGGGCGCTCCCCGGATGCCCCTATTCCTCTTCGAGACCCCACCGTACCCCCAAGGGTCCTCTCGGTTCTCAGGGCATCGGAAACAGAGGTTTGGGTTCGAGCTGAACCCCAGGGGCCTTCCCTTGAGGTCGGAGACCTGAAGCTTCGTGAGGCCTGTATCCCAGTGGGTGTGGCCATTCGCGTAGGCGAAAGCGAACTCCGGCTTTTAGAAAAAGCGACCGAAGTGGAAACACTGCCCAGCTTTCCTTCAGGAGTGCGCCCCTGGATGACCAAAAGCACTGTGGGGCGGGAACTGCTCTGGATGACCCGCCGCTCGGCAAAAACCCCACTTTCTGTGTACCTTGCTGGAGAAACGGGGTCGGGCAAGGAAGTGCTGGCTCAGTTGATTCATAGCTGGAGCGAACGAGCCTCGGGACAATTCGTTCCCCTAAACTGCGCTGCACTGTCGCTTTCACTGGTTGAAAGTGAGCTCTTTGGTCACGTCAAAGGCGCTTTCACTGGGGCACATCAAGCTCGTCCAGGAGCCCTTCTTCAGGCTCATAACGGCACCCTTTTTCTGGATGAAGTGGGTGACCTTCCTGCGGACATTCAAGTCAAACTGCTTCGTTTTCTAGAAAATGGAGAGATTCGCGCTGTGGGCTCAGATCATGTTTCCCACGCCAATGTCCGCGTGATTTGTGCCACTCATAAACCCCTAAAGAAGTTAGTAGAAGAGGGAAAATTTCGGCGAGACCTCTACTACCGGTTAGCATCCGTGACCCTGGAGATACCTGCTCTCAGGCACCGTCCAGAGGATATTGCTTACCTCGCAGAGACTTTTGCTCGGCAAATGGGCAAAAGCCTTTCTCGAGCGGCTCTACTTCGACTTCAAGGCTATTCTTGGCCTGGAAACGTGCGCGAGCTTCGACATGCTCTCGAGCGAGCCTGTGCACTGTCGAGTGAGTTCAGTTCGATTTTGAGCGAAGCGGCGTTCGACTTCCTGATCACTCCAGAGTCTATCGCTGTAGAGCCCGCTCTGGAATGGGGTGTTCCCGTACTGAAACTCGATGAAATGGAGCGCTATCTTCTCATTAAAGCGCTAAAAATTAGTGGAGGTAATCGTACCGAAGCCGCCAAGATTCTCGGAATAGCCCGCAGTACCCTTTTTGAGATGCTCAAAAGACACCGAATCACCGGACCTCGAAAACCACTGCCGACGTCCTAATCAACGCAGCACGTATTTATTAAAATAAATTTCCCGTATTCTTCCTGACGGCAGAGATTGAGAAATCCGCTTACTCACACGCTCACGGACCAAGGTCTTTCCCTCTAAGGTCATCATGTCGGCTCGAGTGAGGTTTGTGATCGCTCCAATCTCCGCGATCACCAAGTTTCGAATGGGCTCACGGTTGGCAGTCAACCAACGGCCTGCCTCAGCAGAGTCCGTATGTACGGTCACGTCGATCTCCATCGTTAGAGCCGACTGTCCGGTACCTGTCCCGACGAGCTGAACCTCAAACTCTCCCAAATGAGCGTAGGCATCTCTCACCTCAGCTAACTTCTCTTGCTTTTTGATGTGAGTCTCTAAGGCGTTTAAAGTGCACTTTAATTCCTTACAATCCTCCTCTGGACTAGAGATGGACGATTTTGTTCCGGAACTCGCTGAAAGCATTCGGCTCACGGCCCAAGCAGAGAGCACTACCGCAAGACTCAAAAAAACCAGAGCCGCCAGAGCCGCCAAACGCTTAGCAAAAGAGCCCTGACGAAGGACGGTCCAGAACTCCCTGCTTGCGGCTAAAATCGGCGCTATGAGCGCTCTTGGGCCTTCTGGGGCGGTCTGAGACTGGGACATGTCTCTCAGTGTAGCAGGAGGCGTGGAAAAGTCTAAAAAATGAGGGCCAAAAGAGGCCCCCGAGGCCCCCCGATCCTATTGATATCGCGACGATTCCCGTCTTTTACTCGACCGTCCGGCATGGTAGCTTGGAAGGCCCCATGGAAGCCTTTTTTGACTTTGAAAAGCCGATCGTCAGTCTCGAGAAAAAGCTGCTCGACCTCAAGGAATTGGCTCGGCAAGAATCTGTGGACTTCAGCAAGGAGATCCACCTTCTGGAGCAGAAGGTCGCTCAGTTGATTGAAGAGACCTACTCGAAGCTGACCGCTTGGCAAAAAGTTCAGCTCTCTCGCCACCCCAACCGACCCTACACCCGGGATTACGTCGACGCCCTGTTTCCAGACTTCATGGAACTTCGAGGTGACCGTGCCTATGGCGACGACCAGGCGATTCTCGCGGGAGTCGGAAGCCGCCAGGATCATCCCGTGATGATCTTAGGACATCAAAAAGGCCGATCCACTAAGCAGAAGATGGAGCGTAACTTTGGGATGGCGCGGCCGGAGGGTTATCGGAAGGCCATGCGCATGATGGAGCTCGCTGAACGAGCGAAAATGCCCATCATCACTTTTATTGACACGCCCGGAGCCTACCCCGGACTAGATGCTGAAGAGCGAGGACAGTCTCAAGCCATCGCAGAAAGCATTCGACTGATGTTTAGTCTATCGGTGCCGAGTATTGCCGTGGTGATCGGAGAAGGCGGGTCAGGAGGAGCCCTTGCCATTGGTGCGGCCAACCGCGTTCTCATGCAGGAGTACAGTGTTTACTCTGTGATCTCTCCAGAAAGCTGCGCCTCGATCCTTTGGAGTGATGCAAGCCTCTCTGAGCGAGCAGCGGAGAGACTGAAAATGACCCCTTCGGATCTTCTTCGCCTTGAAGTAATTGACGGTGTTATTCCCGAGCCTCAGGGAGGTGCCCACCGAGACTGGTCCAGCGCATTCGACTTTACCGGAAAAGCAATCGACGAGCACTTGGCTCAGCTCCGGAAATTGGCTCAGAAAAAACCTC
>JAGWZD010000228.1 GCA_018968995.1 Bdellovibrionales bacterium | reverse complement strand
ACCGTTGTGAGCGACAAGATGCAAAAGACCATCGTAGTGAAGGTCGATCGACGCGTTCGCCACGGCCTGTATGAGAAGTATGTGACTCGTTCAGTGCGATTCAAGGCACATGATGAAAAGAATACTGCCAAAACTGGTGATCTGGTCAGGATCATTGAGTCTCGACCACTCAGCCGCGACAAGCGTTGGGCGTTGAAGGAAATTGTACGTCGGGCAGCACAGACTTTGGAGATCGGCGCGTAATAGGCGCTGAGGAGAGAATCTTATGATTCAGATGAGAACTCGTTTGGATGTGGCAGACAACACCGGGGCGCGATCCTTGATGTGTATCAAGGTGCTGGGTGGGTCGAGACGTAAATACGCCAGCGTTGGAGACGTGATCGTTGTGACGGTCAAGGAAGCCACTGCGACCGCGAAGGTTAAAAAGGGGCAGGTTCTAAAGGCTGTGATTGTTCGTACAAGAAAAGAGATCAATCGAGGCGACGGAACCTATATTCGATTTGATACGAATTCAGCCGTATTAATCAACGCTCAGAATGAGCCTATTGGAACCCGTATCTTTGGGCCAGTGGCGCGTGAACTGAGAGCAAAGGCGTTTACAAAGATCATCTCTTTGGCTCCCGAAGTGCTGTGAGGGTTTAAAAATTTATGATGAATGCAGTTCGTAATACATTTCACGTCCGAAAGGACGATCAGGTTCAGGTGATAGCCGGTAAGGAGAAGGGCAAGACCGCTAAGGTGTTGCGCGTATACTCCAAGACTGGACGCGTGGTTCTCGAGAAGCTCAACATGGTCAAGCGTCATGTGAAGCCCTCTCAAAAGAACCCACAAGGTGGAATTTCTGAAAAGGAACTTCCGATCCATGTGTCGAATGTACTTCTGGTCTGTTCGAAGTGTGGAAAGGGTACTCGCCATGGCGTAAAGCAGGCAGCTCCGGCTGCAGCCAAGGCTGGTAAGACAAAGACAGCTAAGACCGTTCAAAAGAAGATTCGGGTCTGTAAGCGTTGTGGAGCTTCCCCCGATCAGGCAAAAGCTTGATCGGTTGATCCAAACGTGAATTCGGACAGAAGGAGTAGAAAGTGGCAGACGAGAAGGTAAAGGCCCCAGCGGAAGAAAAAGCCCCAAAAAAGGCTTCTGATTCTGGGAAGGGTAAAGGAAAGAAAAAGGATGCTTCCGCGGGAAGTGTGCGAATCGCGGCTGAGGGTGAGACCAAGGTTTCTCCAAGCAAGACGCCACGTCTCAAGGGGCTGTACAACAGTAAGGTTGTTCCAAGCTTGATGAAGCAGTTCCAGTTCGGCAATTCGATGGAAGTGCCAAAGCTTGTGAAAGTAACCATCAACTGTGCTGTGAAAGAAGCCGTCGGAAATCCGAAGGTTCTTGATGGTGCTTACGATGAGATCATGACCATCACTGGCCAAAAGCCTGTTCTAACCCGCGCTCGTAAGGCGATCGCGACGTTTAAAGTCAGAGAAGGAAACGCTGTCGGCGTCATGGTGACTTTACGCCGTGCTCGTATGTACGAGTTTCTTGATCGTCTGATGAACGTAGCACTTCCGCGCGTTCGTGACTTTAAGGGAGTTGGCCCGAAGTCGTTTGACGGGCGGGGCAACTATTCACTAGGCCTGCGGGAACAGATTATTTTCCCCGAAATTAACTATGACAAGGTGGAGAAAGTTCGCGGGATGACCGTGACCATTCACACCTCAGCTAAGACGAACGAGCATGCTCGCGCGCTCCTGACGGAGCTCGGTATGCCGTTTCGGAAATAATCCGACCGTCAAGAAGGAGATGACCTTTGTCGACTAAAGCAAAACTAGAAAAATTGATTAAGAAACCGAAGTTCAGCACCCGGCATCGAAACCGTTGCCCTTTGTGCGGACGTCCTCGTGCCTACATGAGGAAGTTTAACATGTGTCGCCTTTGCTTCCGTGGACTGGCTTTGAAGGGCCAGCTTCCCGGTGTCACGAAGTCGAGTTGGTAAGTGAGGACATTCGTATGAGCATGACTGATCCGATTGCAGATTTGTTGACCCGCATCCGTAATGCGACCCGAGAGAAGCACGAAAAGCTCGAGGTGCCAGCCTCGCGTTTGAAAGCAAACGTGGTTCGCGTGTTAAAGGAAGAGGGTTACATTAAGAATTTCCGCCTGGTGCGCGAAGAAGGTCGTCCCATGATCAAGGTATTCCTAAAGTATACCGATCAAGGCGCGAGCGTGATTCAAGGACTGCGTCGCTTGAGTCGACCTGGTCTTCGAAAATACAGCGGATATGCTGAGTTGCCTCGTCCTCTCAGTGGCGCAGGTATTTCGATCGTCTCCACCTCCAAGGGAGTGATCACGGGTCAAAAGGCTCGTGCCCAAAAGGTTGGTGGCGAAGTCCTTTGTGAGGTCTGGTGATTTATGTCACGAGTAGGAAAATCCCCTGTGCGAGTCGTTCAGGGAGTAAAAGTTGAAGTAAAGGACGGCCTAGTTAAGGTCGAGGGGCCAAAAGGCAAGCTATCCAGCAGAATTCCGGCTGGTGTTTCTGCTAAGGTTGAGAATGGCCAGGTTGTTGTGACGCGAGATGAGGCTAAGGCCGAAAACGCAGCAGCGCTTCACGGTCTCACCCGCACCTTGATTCAGAACATGGTCCAGGGTGTTTCGGTTGGGTTCACCAAAGAACTCGATATTGTCGGTGTGGGTTATCGTGCCGCTACAAAGGGTAACACTCTGACTCTTACCTTGGGGTATTCTCATCCGGTGGACTACGAGTTGCCGGCTGGAGTCACTGCAAAGGTGGAGAACAATACTCATCTGGTGATTTCAGGAGCAGACAAAATTCAGGTTGGCATGGTGGCCGCTAAAATTCGTTCTTTCAAGGAACCTGAGCCTTATCAGGGCAAGGGTGTGAAGTACTCGGACGAGCATATTATCCGCAAGCAGGGTAAGGCTGCTGGTGCGAAGTAAGAGGTTGTAAAATGGCTAAAAAAATTCGTCGGCAGACCGACAATAAGCTGGTGGTGCGCTTCAAAAGAAAGAAGCGAATTAGGGCTAATATGGAGGGAACTCCAGAACGCCCTCGTTTAGTGGTGTTCCGCTCTAATAAACATATCGAAGCTCAGCTGATTGATGACGTTAAGGCAATTACCTTGGTGGCTGCCTCGACTCGTGAAGAAGAGATTAAGGGTAAGGTCACTGGCGGTGTCGATGGTGCAAAGAGCGTAGGTTCAGCAATCGCTAAGCGTGCGCTAGCAAAGAATATCGCACAAGTCGTGTTCGATCGTGGTGGCTATTTGTACCATGGTCGCATCAAGGCTCTTGCTGATGCTGCTCGTGAAGCTGGGTTAAAATTTTAAGGATTGAGGAGATACCGTAAATGAACGTCGGTAATCAGGGGCGTCCCCATCAGCAGGAAGAAATGGAATTTGAAGATCGGGTGATTCACATCAACCGCTGCGCAAAAGTGGTTAAGGGTGGTCGTCGATTTAGCTTTGCCGCCATTGTGGTAGTGGGCGATCGAAAGGGCCAGGTCGGTGTCGGTTTGGGCAAAGCCGGAGAAGTGCCAGAAGCAATTAAAAAGGCTGGCAAACAGGCAAAGAAGAACCTGATCAAGGTGCCCCTCGAAGGAACCTCGATTCCTCATGAAATATTGGGCCATTTTGGAGCGAGCCGGGTTCTCATGAAGCCCGCACCAGAGGGGACAGGAATCATTGCAAGTTCTTCCGTTCGCGCGATTCTGGAAGTGGCTGGGATTAAGAACATCCTGACCAAGTCCATTCGTCGTGATAATCCTCACAACGTTGTTCGTGCAACTTTAGAAGGACTCAAGGGTCTGCGCACTTTTAGCGAAATTGCAAAAGGTCGTGGGAAGACCGTTGCTGAGATTCTCTAAGGAACGAAGGGAATAATTATGGCTACTACGAAGAGCAAAAAAGAAACAAAGAGTTCTTCAGTAACGAAGAGAACCATCACGATCCGTCTGAAAAAAGGCGTGATTGCATGTCCACCTTCACAGCGCGCCACAGTGAATGGTCTAGGTTTGAAGAATCGCGAACAGGTGAAGACCTTGGAGAACACTCCAGCCGTTCGTGGGATGATTAAGAAAGTACTTCATTTGGTCGAAGTGGTGTCTGAAACCCGCTAGG
>JAGWZD010000227.1 GCA_018968995.1 Bdellovibrionales bacterium | reverse complement strand
AGAAGCACATCTAATACTAATTTTGGCTGCGGAGATCTCGCGATCCATTCCGTGCCGTGATGCAGCGCTTGGAAGATGAGCTCGAGCTCTTCTAGCTCTCTCAGTTCTGACAAGGATTTGAGCTCTTTCCATTCGTTTTCAGAAAACTCTCCGGAGGTCTGAATCGGGGCACCGACCTTTGTGAGGATAGTCCCATGAAGAAACTCAATCAGATGTCGGGTGAGCAGCTTGAGGTCGTGTCCCTGTTGATAAGCAGACTGTACCCCCTCAAGAGCGCGGATCGGATCTCGAGAAAGGACCTGCTTCAGGATAGACATCACCAGCTGGCTTTCTATTAAGCCAATACTGTCCCTCACAGATTGTAGGGTAATTTTTGCGCCGGAGAAGGCGATCACTTGATCGAGCAGCGACAGAGCATCGCGCAGCCCTCCCTCGGCTGCTCGAGCAATGAGGGCTAGGGCCCCAGTCTCTGCTTCGAACCCTTCAGACTTGAGGACTTCTGCCAATCGGTCCTGGATCTGTGACTGACTCACGCGCCTGAGATCAAAGCGCTGGCAACGAGAGAGAATGGTGGCTGGGATTTTATGTGGCTCGGTGGTGGCCATGATGAAAAGCACGTGCGGTGGAGGCTCTTCAAGCGTCTTCAATAGAGCATTGAAGGCCGCTGTGCTCAGCATGTGTACCTCATCGATAATGTAGACCTTTTTGTTACCGGCAGAGGGTAAAAACTTTGCCCCTTCGCGAATCTCTCGTACATGGTCCACCCCGTTGTTGGATGCCCCGTCGATTTCGATCACATCTACAGAGTTTCCTTGGGCGACCTCAGAGCATGAGGAGCAGCGATCGCAGCAGGTGAGCCAGGTTCCGTCCCAATTCGTGTTCGGGCATCGAACGGCTTTGGCGATAATCCGAGCAATAGAGGTCTTCCCGATTCCCCGAGAACCGGTAAACAAATAGGCTTGATGAATTCGATTCGAGTGAATCGCATTCATCAGGGTGCGTACCACTGGAGTTTGCCCAACGATGTCGGCAAACTGTGCGGGACGCCACTTTCGGGCCAGAACCACGTAAGACGTCAAACTATCCCACCCCTTTTTAGAGGCCGCGAACATATAGTGCGGCACCCTGCGGCACAAGCGGAAACAGTGCGCAAACCTTTGATTTTGCGAGGGAATTATGCAGCGCGCTAACGCGCCGCGTTGGTGCCGGAATTAGTTTTGAGTTTCCGCTCTGGTGGCCGTTTGCGGGGTAAACAGTGTTAAGAGCAGGGGGATTTCATCCGAGGATTTTCAATCTGGCGCTTCAGGTTGTCTAAAAAAGTCGGGTTTAATCCTTTGCTGCCACTGGCGGCTTTCAAGACCTTCTTTGCCTCGTTCCCCGGGTGAAAGATCAGCTCGTTGAGGATGAGGGATTGGCCCGTTAAGGAGAGATCTTTTCGACTGAGTGCCTCTCTAAAAATCGTAAACCGATTTGCAGGACAATAAATTTTCAGAGCCCTGACGGCGGCGATTGCGGAAGGTTCATCGGCCTTTCGAATATTTGAGGTCAATGACTTAAAAAAGGTTTCGACTTCTCGAGTTTTCGGGCTGTGAACAAAGACCTCATTGATCAGCAATCTGCGACTATTGGGGTCCAGGTCCTTGCTTTGGAGGTCGGTGACCACAGCCTTGGCAAGGGTAGTCTTCGCGGCCGCGTTTGAAGTGGAGCGAAGGAGCGCAAGCTGCAATCGCGATCGTGACTGAGTATCTTTAATAAAGGTACGGGCTTCCTCGAGAAGCTTGAGTTTTTCAGGGTGAGGCTTAATTCCCAAGGCATCAATGGCCGCTTCACGTATGCCGGGCTTATTGCTTTGTAGCTGGCCTCTCAGGAGTTCAAAGGATTCAGGAGAGTTAAAGTATCCCAGAGCGCGGGTTACCCAAGGGCCTAGATTTTCATCATTGGCTTCAATTTTAAATTTAATGAATGCCATCGCCTCAGGCTTTTCTTGAATCGAGAGACGCATGAGGGCCTGGCTTTGCTCCATCCAGCTCGCATCGTTTTTTGAGAGAATTTCGAGGTCCATGGATTCTAACTCTCGAGATCCAGGCATGGGTCTAACTTTATTTTTTTTATTCATTACTGAGAGGGTCACCGAAGTAATGACGACGAGAGCAATGAGAGGGAGGACGATCTTTACATTCAAGAGTTTGGACATGCTCTCAATTGTAGCCTGAAAGTTCTTCCGTGAGGGACTCTAAAAAACGTGAATTTTTGAACAGCGATGGCGGAAAATTGGCAATGATCCCAGATCAGTGGCTCAAATTCCTAGAATATAAAGTTTCGTCAGTACCAATTGGCTGGCTCGTAATGCCAATTGGAGTTGCCGTTGTTTAAAGGCAAGGTACTCCTCGTTTCGGATAAAAATGCTGCCTGCATCGGTGTGGACGAGTTCCTGACCGAATGCGTTTCCAATGATCCCATAGGAGCCCCATTGACCTTCACCGCCAAAATTCCAAAATGCGAGTAATGGGAGTTTAAAACTTCGGGTTTTGGGTTTGCCAATGGCAAGGGCGCGTAGAGACTCATTCATCACTCGCCGCAGGGTCACTTCGGCAGTCTCTTGGTGAATCTCTACAATCGACATTCGAGCGGCTTGCCCGATGAGGTCGTTACAGGAGCCAAAATCAAATTGAGTCTCGGTGCGAGTAGGAAGGCTTTCAAAACCATCAGTCCAGAGATGGTTAACCGGAATCACGTGGGTTGGGGTACTCATGTCTTGAACATGATGAAGCGCTTCTCCGATGTACTTTTTTGGTGCTGGACCGGGGCCTCTAGACTTTATCTTGGTCTCTAGACTTATGATTCGGTCTTTCGAGGTCAGTCGAAGGCTGGCGAACTCGCGTTCAGGATTATAGAAATGGGAGTATCTGGCCCATTTTCTGAGAAGATTCTGATCCTCCCATTGGTTGGCCCTCACTATTGAATCCACGGTCCGCTTGTTAAAACGACCCGGAAAGCACCTGTCGAGGCTCTCGGCCGCGACCCGGGTGAGTTCGGCGTGCTCCGACAGGCTGTACCCGTAAGTATTTGGAACAAAACAGAAAAAAAGAATTAATTGGGTAGGCAGCCGCCAAATCATGGGACCATTTATTTTTAGTTAACGCACTTTGTCAAACTTTAATTTAGAGTGGCCTCGGGGGTTGGGGTGGCACCGTGAATTTTTATGGACCGAGACGGAGATACTCGCGCGAACGCCTCTAAGAAATCCGAGAGCATTCGAGACTGTCCTTCGGCAGAGTTCTCCGATGCCCAAAATGAAAGTTCCAGGGTTTGCACTCCATCCATGAGACTGAGGACACGAACATCTAGGCCCCTACGCGCTTCTACCCCTTGAACCAGATGCAGAATTTCGGTTCCCGTTTTTCGAACAAGCTCTAAGGGCGTTTCAAGGGAGACTCTGAAAGAGGTTTGAACCTTGGTTGTGGGCGCCGGAAGACTGAAGTTCAGAATCTTCGTATTCACCAGTTCGGAATTGGGAACAATCCAAGAGTTTCCATTGGAGGTGATGATGCGGGTGCTTCGAAGTCCAATTTCCTCCACCGTACCGATCGCACCTGAGAAGCTTACTCGATCGCCCGGACGCAAGTTCCGATCAATGATCAAGACAAATCCGGAAATCATGTGAGACAGAGTATCTTTGGCAGCTAGGCCTACAGCCAAAGATCCCACACCTAATGCCGTAATCAGGCTCCAAACATTGTATCCAAAATGCTGAAGCACCAGAATGGTTCCTAAAATAAAGGTAACCAGTGTCACTAGATTTCTTAGGATTGGAACAAATCCACTGGAGAAGTTTTGTGTGCTCGCAACACGTCTGAGCGCCCATTCTGTTGAGTACAGAGCAAGCTTCCTCAAAGCGGCCATGAGTACGAGTACTCCGCCAATGTAAGCAATAGATCGCAGTGTCAGGGTCCAATTTTGAGGAAGAGGAGCCAAAGAGGCTGCCCAATAAAGGCAAAGCGGAAAGCTTAACCAAGAAATTGCCGGAGCGATCTTTTCAAGCGATTTAGAGTGGAGCGCTTGCGCCAGCCGAGAGGTGAGAGCCGACAATATCGGCCGAAGAAGAATGGGCGCAACGATCAGGCCAATCGGAATTCCCCATTG
>JAGWZD010000226.1 GCA_018968995.1 Bdellovibrionales bacterium | reverse complement strand
CTTTTCGAAAGCCCCAGGATCCAGGATTCGCCCAAGCTCAATCGGATCCGCAGAGATTTCACGAGCAGGATCTTTAATCGCCAAATGATCCGCGTAATGGGTGTGGAAGGGGCGCCCACACATTTTTTTGGCTCGCCCGATGGGCCACCGATAGATTCGCGTAGTTCCGCTCTCTCCGCCTGATTCAAGAAATTCAAGTCGCATTCGCGCTTCATGCACCACGGAAAATTTGGGATAGGTGAAATCCATACACTCGCTACCAGACCAGGGTGAGTCGGCGCGAAGCACCCAAAAATAGCGAAACTCCCAAAGAGCGCGCTGAACGTCTTGGTCATATTCAGGTGCTTCTCGCTCCTGATCTTGAAGCGGAAAGGACGGTGGATTTGAAATCGAGGGTTTCATCAGTGAAAGTCTTGAAATAGAGACCGAATAAGCTAACCGCAGCAGGTCGCACCGCTCCTGATTGCTTCGAGTTCGTAGAAGCCGGGCCCATTCATTCATCTCACGGGCATTCCAGCCGCCATCGGATGGCCGATCTGAAACCATGATGCCTGTTTCTTTCTGAAATTTTTCAATCGCAATCTGCGAGAGCTCGGAAAGTCGTGAGTCGACCAGAGGTGCGAGCGAATCATGCTGTCTGCGGTCGATCGCCACTTGTTCGAGGGTCTCGATCGCTTGAAGAATACGAGCGGGTGTCCAAGCGAAGTCCGACGATTGAGCTTGGCCCGCCAAAAAAGCTGCAACTCCAAAAGTGGTAAAAAAATACATTTTGTAGCGTCGCGGAATCATGGCTAAAGCTCAGAACAGCAATGGTTGTGCCGCTTGTTCGAGCATCACTAGAGGCGCCAGAAGAGATCTAGGCGCCCGTGAGCGGAGGGTTATGGAGCAAGTGAAAACCTCTTAAACAGCTAGGTTTATCCGCTTGGTCGTCGGTTAACATAATATTTCTTATCAGACCTTAGATCTCGAATGGATCTCGGTGGGCTTTGGCTGGATTTTGCCGGCGATTACCAGTCGATCTACTACGTATTGAGGACGCTTTTTGGTCTCAAAAAAAGCCCTTCCAGCATACTCCCCAATCCAGGCGCAGGATAAGAGCACCACCCCCGTTGTGAACGCTTGGAATCCAAAAGAGGCCTGATAGCACCACAGTAACGGGCTCAGTATCAGGCTCAGGAATGAAAACCCGTAAATCAATCCAATGGGCCGAAGGCTGAAGTTAAAAAAAGCTCGGCGGCTCCAGCCTAACAACTTGAACCAGGAGTTCGTAGAAGTTCCAAAGACTCGCTTTGGGCGCGAATAATCGACCGAATCTTGCCGGTATCCCGTCCATGCCCGGAGTCCACGAATGAAAAGATCGGTCTCAGGCGATTCGGCAAGTGCGGAAACCACGCGCCGACCCAGCAGTGAGAAATCTCCAGCGTCATTTGGAATTTTGAAATCCACGAGCATTGAAAATAGTCGGTAAAAAATTTTCGCAAAAATAGTAAAAATCGGTTGGCCGACTCGGGCCACTCGTTTGGCGGTAACGATTTCAGCGCCAGAAAGCCATTTCTCAATGAGTTTTGGGATTAGTTCGGGAGGATCTTGAAGATCGCCGTCCATGAGGATGACGGCGTCTCCAGTAGCGATTCGTAGGCCGCTTAGGAATGCTGACTGTGATCCAAAATTTCTGGTGTGACTGATTCCGATGACACGTAGATCTTTTTCTGAGCACCTCTGTATTGCGGCTTCGTCAGCACCCGGGCTTCCGTCGTTCACAAAAATAAACTCACCCTCGAAGTCCTTGAGTCCGTCAAAAACACGGCTGAGTTGATGGTGTAAAATCGGAATCGCTTCTTCGTCGCGATAACACGCGATCACGACCGAGATCTTTCTTCGTCCCGCACTCGAAGAGATCGACGGCGAGAATTGTTTTTTTCGGCGCTCGAGTTCCCAATCACGTGTGCGCTCTAGACCTAGCCTTAGCGTTACTGTGGGCTGCCATCCCAATTTTCGTCGCGCTTTCTCTGGTAATCCTCTCCAGTGGCGAACTTCCCAGGGGCGCGGCGGAAAGCTTCCGAAGAGTGGATCTTCAGCGATCTCAAAAATTTCGCGAGCAAGCCCAGAGAGCTCCTCTATGGATGTGGAAATCCCTGAGGCAATATTGAGACATTCTCCGGGATCCAGAGTGCAATCACGCTGTGCCGCTAAAATAAAAGCCCGAGTGGCATCGTCGATGTAGACGAAGTCGCGGTTTAGAGTTTTGTCGGATAAACGAGGGAACTTTTTTGAAATCCCCGCTTGGACCAAAGCGGGGATGAGTCTCCCCTGCTCTTCAAACGGACCATATACCGAGTATAATCGGAGCGTCACCGCGGTGATGAGGCCACGACGCGCATAAAGCTCGATTAGGCTGGAAGCTTGTAGTTTAGAAAGTCCATAGTCGCTGTTGGGGTGGCATGGCGCAGACTCTTCGGGGGCATCACTATTCAAACCATATTCAGAAGAACTGCCCGCATGAACAAGAACGACCCCTGGTCGTTCACAGAGTTCGCGAACTAAATGCAGCACCCCAGTGAAATTGACGCTATAGATGCGCTGAACATCGGTTTGCCACGAGTAGCCCCCATAGGCGGTTAAATTAAAGACGGTCTTGGGTTGAACTTGGTTGAAAAGCTCCCGCAGTTGATTGGGGCAAGTGATGTCAAACTGATGAATCTGACTAAAATCTTTTTCTGAGGACCCGATCAGTCTCCAGCTTCGATGAATGTCCTTTGATGCTCCGTGAACGTCATCCCGTATCTGCTTCAACTGATGATATAAGTTTGATCCCACGAATCCTGATGCACCCAGAATCAGAATCGGGCCCTCAAGGGTTTTTGCAAGCTCTCGAGTGCGATCATCCCAAAGAGTCAATCGACACCTCTACTGATGCGCTCAAGAACTCGAGCGATCGACGCCTCATCGAGTCCACTTCGTGTTTGGTGGTAGCTTTGGCTTCCGTAAAGTCCGTCTGGGTATCCCAAAGCGTGAAGGTGCTCGATCTGAGGATGAGCCCCAGCCCTCAAAAGAGCCAACGCCAGGGCAGATCCTAGCCCGCCGTGAGCAATATGCTCCTCCACAATTGCTAGGCGATGGGTGTCTCTGACACTGGTGAGGAATTCGGTCGAAAGGGTGTTGATCGGAAATTCTGAGAAGACGAATAACTCGGCGCTGTAATTGCCGTTCATGATCGCCGCTAACGCCTGAAGCCCAACTGGGCCCAGCGCAGCAACGGTGATTCGAGGTTGACCATGAGGCGTCCAGACTCTTCGAATGGGTTGAAAAGTCGGCAGTGGAACCTGTGATGGCAGCTGACCCAGTCCCAGCCTTAAATAGGCTGGCCCCTTGTGTGCCATCATGACCTCGCAGGTTTGATGAACGTCTTCGTTAGAAAACGGAATGAAGCAGCGAAAGTTGGGCAGAGCCCCCATGGATGCAAGGTCGTCGATCGCATGGTGGCTGGGGCCCATAATTCCGTAGCCGTATCCCCCACCGTTTCCGACAATCTTAACGTTCATTGCGTGAAAGCCAATATCGCCCCTAAGCTGTTCATGAGCGCGGAACACGAGAAACGGTGCAATGCTGTAACAGATCGGGCGTAGATTTTTCTTTGCCAGTCCTGCAGCAACGGAAACCAAGTTCTGCTCAGCCACGCCTGCGTTGATAAAGCGCGCGCCCATATTCTCTTGAAGTGGCTCAAAGGAATGAAAGCCGAGATCGCCTGAAATAAAAACAAGGTCAGCGTCTGTTTGACTGCGGACTTGTACCCATGAGGCAAACTCAGTGCGCATCTCCCCCTCCTATTTTAAAGGCGGGATCATTCGAGATCTCACTCAGTGCTTGTTGGAGGTGGGCCTGCGATAGCGTCAGGTAGTGCCATTCCATCTGGTTTCGCATAAACGAAATGCGCCCGCCTTTGGTCGTTCTAGCGATGAGGCATTTTGGCTTTTGGTGATGAAGCGACGATTCTTCAAGATGGTGATAGGCTCGCTGCAGGGACTCAAAGCTTTGACCGTTCTCCGCGACTGCGACGAGAAATCCGAAGTCTCGCCATTTGTCGACAAGGGGCTCGATTCCCAGAATTTGTTCCGTTCGGCCGAAGGCTTGAAGTCCATTCGCATCGATGATCACA
>JAGWZD010000225.1 GCA_018968995.1 Bdellovibrionales bacterium | reverse complement strand
GCTCACTTGCGGGTGTAATGGCTTGGCAGTCCAGCGGAACGACCAGCTACTCTGTCGGCACAAAGAGACTTGTGGGTCTAGTAACCGGCACGATGACTGAAACCTACCTCAATCCCACCACCGACCAGACGGTTTCTTGGGACCCAGCCATCTGGGACACGACCTCAGGCCCTAGTCCCGTTCTACGACCCTAGTCGTCAAGTCTCTGACGCCGCTCTAGTTTTTCCTGCCCTTTTTTAACTTTTCCAGTGCGAATACCGAAGGGTTCACGAGGGAGTTCAACTTGAACTATGTTTAATTCTATCTGGCTAGGCGCCGCAGCGATCGTAGGGGTTCTGTACTACGGTGTTTTTCACGGCTTTAATCAGGGGCTGGGCGTCTTTCTCAATTCCCACGCCTTGATCTTGGTCTTCGGAGGAACCGCTGCCGTGGCGCTTTTCTCCTACCGCATTTCGCACCTGATGGAGCTTTTCGACTTCTTTGTCTACGGGTTCCTCCTCAAACGAAAGGTCAGTCTCTGCGACACTGCCGTCGACCTCCTTAAGGGACTTCATTGGTACCGCAACTCTGCCTCGAATGAGATCTCGTACCAAGCCAAACATCCTTTTGTTTTTGATGCCCTTCGCGTCTACTCGGATCCAAAAATTGATACCGAGGACTCGGCCATTGTTCTTGAATCGATTCAGGCGGGTTTCCACAAACGATACCTTGAGCAAGCGAAAATGATTCTGAATCTTTCGAAATTTCCTCCTGCCCTGGGCCTTCTGGGCGCCAGCACCGGGATGATTCAAATGATGATGAACCTGAAAACAAACGGAACCGATGGAATCGGTGCTTCGATGGCTATTGCCCTGACCGCAACGTTTTGGGGAATCGGCTTTGCTAACTTTATTCTTCTACCCTTGTCTGATTTCGCCTTTCAGGCCGCCGAGGACGATGTGTTTTTGCGTGAAATGGTCTCTGAAGGGGTCATTCTCGCGAAAGAAGGTAAAGACTTAAAGATTGTCGCAGAGGCGATTGCCAATCGTCTTCCCATTCAAGACCGCTTTAAGGCTCTTCGTGCCTTCTCAAAGATCATAGAAACAGAAAGTGCCGTTATTACGGATATCCACGATGCCGTGGTGCCCTCTGCTGAGGTCGTTGCTCTACAGGCGAGCCCAGGTGATAGCGCCGCAGATCATGTGGAATTGATTCAAGATTCAGACGAAGAAAAGCGCTCAGCCTAGGAAGGAAAACTAAATCGCGTGTCTTCTATAAGTCGATCATCCGCATCGAAGAAGCGAAAAAAGGCCTCTCACGACGTCCCACACCTCGATGAAAAGTGGCTTGTCAGCTACTCCGACATGATGACGCTTCTTTTCGGGCTTTTCGTGATGCTTTACTCGATGGCAATCGAGAAAGAAGGGGTAGCCGAAAAAGTGAACGAGACGTTGTCGAAGGTCAAGCTAGACGAGACCGCAAAAACCACCCAGCAGTCGCAGACTGCGACGGCCAGCTCCACCCCTGTAAGCCCTTCGCCCTCACAAGCCCAGACTGCTCCACCCACGCCGAGTCAGGCCCAGGCCCAGGCCCAGGCCCAGGCCCAAATCACAGCCCTCGAAAAAGTCGCTCTCCAGGAGTGGAATCAGCGAGTGATGCTCGAGAAAACGCTTAAACAAAGAACAGAAACCCTGAGCCGTCAGGTTCAAAGGCTTCATCAGGAACTCAAAATCCGTGAGAAACCTTCAGACACGATCAAACGCGCTCTCGCCGCCGCTCGGTGGTCGGCATTCATCATGGCGAGCTGGGATAATCCCGATTACGACATTGACCTTCAGGTGGAATCGCCCCAAAAAAATTGGTTTGGCTTCCGATCGCCCACCTATGAAGGCGACCCCAACAGCTTTGTTCAAGATGCCGGCTACGGACCAGCAACCGAGGTCTTCAAAGCTCAGGTTCAGGACAAAAAACCGTATCAGGTCAAAGTGTCTGTTTATAACTTCAAAGGCGAGCCAGCTCCCGTCGAGGTAAAGATCAAGGTGGCCCTCCCCAACCGTGACGAAATCGTCAAAACCATCTCGCTTGATCCCACGAAACGAGAAGAAACTTTTCAACTCAGCCTCTACGATCTACTCTTTAAGTAGACGATCATGAAAAAGATTCATTCTTTAGCCATTCTTGGGGCTCTCATTGCCACGGGTACTTCAACCCCCGCTTGGAGTTCTTTTGAACTTCTCGATCCCCGATCTGGTGACGCTCTTTCAGACTCTCCTTTTGACGCGAAAGAGGGTTTTGCTGAAACGGGAATAGGCGCAAAAGTCTATGGCCTGATTCTGACATTGAAAACGGAAAATCCTGATCCAAAACAAAACCCGACTTTCTCAATCGAAGGCGGTGAGGTTTTTGATCTTCCTGGTGGAAAGAAAGGATACGTCATTGGAGCCTCCGAGGCTACGGTGATGAATGCCTCAAAATCGCCAGTAGTGAAGGTGAAATGGACGCCAGAGCAATCTGGAATCGTGTACGACGGCTGCCAACGTAATATCTTTCAAGCGAGTATGGGAAAAAGTCGAGGCTCAACCGAGACTGCAGTCGGCCCTGCCCCGTTTCCGATTGCGATTAGCTGTAATCTCGAGTCCTCTCCTGCGGTCGTGATGGTTTCGGTGCCCTCGCAAATCCAGTGGGATCAAACCACCCTGCAGGAAATCTCTGGAAAAGGGCAAAGGTGGCGACTTTATCAGCTTCCCTCCGCCGGAACATCGAATACTCAGATTGGAAAGCTGGTTTTCCGAAGTGACAAGCGACTTTGGACGGTTGGCCTAAACCTCAATAAGCTCTCGGAACAGGCCTCGCGAGCTCTTTTACCGAGCACTGAAAAACAGATCTCGATTGGCTACACCATGGCCAAGCTCGGAGGAGATGCCGGCAACTTTAGCTCGTCGGATTTTGTTTTTCGATTTGAGGGGCTCTCTGAGCCGTTACTGGGTCGCATGAAGCTAGGGCTTCTTGTGAATATGAATTTTGGGCTTTCGAGTGATCCTAACCTGATCTTCGGTAAGGATATTGGTGTGAACTTTGGCTATTATTTTGGTCTTCTTTCACAAGGAGACCGCGCCCCGTTTTCGGGCGGTCTTTTTGCTGAGCTTCGATCCACTGATTTTAAGCACGCGCCGTCGTCATTTAGCGTGCAGGCGACTTACTTTGATTTCGGTTTAGAGTCTCGGTGGAGACTCTCCCCCAAACACCGCCTCTCGCTGACGGGTCGGTTTGGAAATTTTGGCTCGGCGGTGCTGAAATCGCAGATGGGCGTGCAGCTGGGTTATTCCTATATCGGGAAGCTTTTTGGACGCCCCCTGGCCTGGGGACCCTCGTTTCTCCTTCAAAACCTCAGTGTCACCGAGGCTAGTGGAGCAAAACGAACCCTCGGAAGTAACCTCTTTCTTCTCACCTTTGAATTCTAGGTTTTGGCACTTTTGCAGCCATTTTCTTGACATATCAACTTTAGAGAAGCGCCCTCCGATACGTCTCCTAAGGAGACTGCGCCTTGAAAGCACTGGCAAAGTTTAGAAAACAACTACCCTTGATGGTGATGCTCACGGTATTTGCCCCGGGATGTGCGCAGCTCGGTAACCATATCGGCCTGATCACCGCCGACATCTCTTCTGAAGAAGAGAAGCAAGACGCGGCTCCCAAGACCGATGAGGCCCCTCCTGAAGCAAAAACCGAAACCGAGGAGAAACTCGACCCGGAGTTTCCGACCCCCTTAAAAGCCCCACCTCGAGGAGCGATTACTATTTTTCCAGGAGCCTCTCGTGGAGCACCGAACGCGACTCCAGCCCAGCCACAAGATCCTTTGAACCCCACGCAAGATTTACAAGAAGAGCTTCAAGCCAAGGTGCTTTGCATTCCTCGCTCACCCGAGGACTTTACTCCCGAACCGCAAAAGACAGCCCAGACCACTGCGCCCACGGTGGAAGCCCTTCGTGAGCGAATTGCTCAAGAAGCTCAGAAGCCCGATGCCGCTCCGACCACCCCTGAGGCGCAAATGATTGCCCAAACGCAATCAGAGCCCCCCGAAAAGCCGAAGACCCCTGAGGATCGCACCCCAGCCGCTGAGAATAAAAGCGCCAACGACCCGACTCAAAACTTTGACCCACAAGAATTCTTGATCATCACTGTTTCGAG